>JBARNF010000445.1:0-23328 GCA_049802835.1 Bradyrhizobium sp. | reverse complement strand
GCCTACACGCCAGATCTGTCCCAAGGCGAACTTATCACGCGCATTTTGATCGAGCGCGACATCCTGAATGGCTTCGGAAGCTTTGTCGCGTTCAAGCGTAGCGCACCAGCCTATCCAACCGCGAGCTGCGCATTGATGGTTCACTATCAAGGCGATGCAGTGCGGACTGCGGTTATGGGATTTGGCTGCATGGGCCTGACCCCGCTTGCGTTCGACGCGACAGCGCTGGCCTCGGGCCGGGCGATCGAGCCGGCTCTCGTTAAGCGGATTGGCGAGGAGGCGGCGGAATTCGTCGAGCCGCTGACCGACAACAAGGGCACCAGTGACTACAAGCGCGCTCTTCTCAAGGGGCTCATCCGGCGCGCCTTCGACAACGTGGAGCGCCGTCGGAAGGGTGAGTCCGTCACGGAGACACATTTTTACTATGGCTGACGCGAACAGAAACAGCGTTACGATCGATATCAACGGCCGCCTGGTGAAGGGCGAGATCGAGCCGCGTATGTTGCTCGTCGAATTCATCCGTGAGCAGGGCCGCCTTACCGGAACCCACGTCGGCTGCGACACGAGTTATTGCGGTGCCTGCACGGTTCTGCTGGACGGCTGCGCCGTGAAGTCATGCACGGTGTTTGCGGTGCAGGCCGATCGGGCCAAGGTCATCACGGTCGAAGGTCTTAACGAGGGGCCGTCCTTACATCCGCTCCAAGCCGCTTTCGCCAATAATCACGCTTTGCAGTGCGGCTTTTGCACGCCTGGCTTCCTGATGGCATCGATCGATTTATTGGCGCGCAATCCCGATCCTGACGACGCCGCCATTCGCAAGGGCTTGGCCGGCAACGTCTGCCGATGCACGGGCTACATCAATATCATTGCCGCAGTTAAGGCTGCTGCAGAGGAAATGAAGGACAAACCGCTGTGAAAGTCGAACTCGATGGAACGTTTGATGTCACAACCTCTCCTGAGGAGACTTTCGCGTTCCTGACGGATCCGGAACGCTTCGCACCAATGCTGCCATATTTCAAGGAGCTGAAAGACGTCAAGCCGGGATCGTTCACGGTCGGACTGGAGGTCGGAATTCCCCAGGTTCGTGGTCGTGTAGATGTGGGGGTTGTCTTGCTCGAGGCGGTGTCGCCGCAGAGCGCCCGCTACAAAACGACAGGGCGGCACGCATTGGGAATGGTTGATTCGCTGCTTTCCTTTGTGCTTGTGCCGAATGTCGCGGGCTGCTCCTTGCAGTGGAAGAGCGAGAGCGTCGTGAATGGTACGCTGGCCTCGCTCGCACAGGGAATTCTGGTTCCGCTTGCCAAACGACAGATCAAGGCGCTGGTCAAGGCATGTCAGGATCATCTCGGCACACCTCCTTCCCAGGAAGCGCCCACGGTGCTTCAGCGAGGCAAAGCCACGGTAAGAGGCTTCTTCCAAAACCCGGGCAACGCCTGATGGAAAAGTTCGAACGCAAGGAGGATGCGCGTCTGGTGCGGGGGCTCGGCCGGTTCGTGGACGACGAAGGCGGTCCGCGCGTCCTGCACCTCAAACTCGTCCGTTCACCTTATGCGCACGCGAAGATCGTAGATATCGACGTGTCGGCGGCCGCAGCGATGGATGGCGTGGTGTGCACGCTGGTCGGGAGCGAAGTGGCGGAACTGACCAGCAAGTTCATCCAGATCGCACCGCCGCCAGCCGGTAACATCGTCGATTACTGCATGGCGACCGATAGGGTACGATTCCAGGGCGAGCCGGTGGCTGCGGTTGTCGCCACAACGGCTGCGATTGCGGCAGACGCCATCGAGCTCGTGCACGTCAATTACGAGCCATTGCCGGCAGTGATGGATGCGGTCGAAGCGCTGAAGGATCAGACGATCCTGCATGACGAGAGCGGTACCAACAAGACCTGGGGCTCGGTCTTCGACTGGGGCGAGGTCGATCAGGCGTTCGCCGAGGCCGATAAGATCGTAGAAATCGACCGCCTGAAATTCCATCGGTTCTCGTCGACTCCTCTGGAGAACTACGCGGTTTTGGCAACCTGGGAGGCGAGCGGCCGGTTGGACGTCCTGTCCAACATTATTCAACCAGGTGTGGCCATGAAGTTCATGGCGCCGGCGCTTCGTATTTCCGTTGAACAACTTCGCATTCGAACTCAGGACATTGGAGGCGGATTCGGGATCAAACAGAACATCTACCCATACCTGATGATCACGGCCTTGTGCTCGCGCAAGGTGGGTAATCGCCCCGTGAAGTGGATCGAAGAGCGCCGCGAGCATCTGCAGGGTAGCGCGCATGGCAACGAGCGCACCTTCCTTGATATCAAGGTCGCGCTCAAGTCCGACGGGGAAATCACAGCCGTTAGTGCGCGCCATGTCGATGACTGCGGCGGCTATCCGCGCTATGAACCACTCGGCGGGGTGATCTGGTCGCAAGTCGCGCCGGCCTCCTATAAGCTCAAGAATATCCGTATCAAGTTTGAGCAGGCTGTTACGAACAAATGCCCGGTTGGCCCCAATCGCGGCTTCTCGAGAATGCAGAATGTCTGGTTCCTCGAGCGCGTGATAGATATTTGCGGCCACCGGCTCGGAATTGAGCCGGACGTCATGCGCAAACGCAACTACATCACCGAAATGCCGTACACGACGCCAAACGGTTGCGTGTACGATTCGGGCGATTATTCCCGCATGCTCGATATGGCGAAGGAGCTGATCGGCTGGGATGCATGGCGGTCGAAGATCGTCAAGCTACGCGGGGAAGGCCGTATGATCGGCATCGGCATCGGCACTGCAATGGATTCGGGTACGAATAATTTCGGCCAAACGCGAATCATCAATCCGAAGTCGCCGTTTTCCGGGAACTCTGAAGCCGCCAACGTCCGTCTGGGCGTCGATGGAACCGTCACCGTTTCGGTTGGATCCGTGCCTCAGGGGCAAAGTCACGAAACGATCGCCGCGCAGGTTGTGGCGCAGGAACTCGGAATATCCGAAAGCCGAGTCATTGTCGCGCAGGGCTTCGATAGCGAACGAGTGACGCATACCAGCCACTCCGGGACCTATGCCAGCCAGTTCGCCGTCACAAGCGTTGGTGCCATCCACGGCGCGGTTGAGAAACTGAAAGGCGAACTGAGGACCGTCGCATCGGTCATGCTCGGTATTCCAGGCGACGAATTGATGATCTGCACCTTCGACGGTGTGCCTGGCGTCGGCCGGCACGATGGGTCGAGCTGGGTCTCATTCCTCGATATTTCGAGCCGTATCAATACGGCGACCGCGGGCTTGCCACCGGAGTTGCATGATATCACGCTCAACTGCCGCTACGTTTATCGTGCGCCCTTCGAACTGCCCGATGTCGACAAGAAGTATGGCAATCTCACCTTGACCTATGCGGCACAGGTCCACATCGGCGTCGTGGAAATCGAACCCGACACATTCAACGTGAAAATCCACGATTACGCAGCGGTCGACGATTGCGGGCGTGTGATCAATCACACAATCGTCCGCGGTCAGGTTATGGGTTCGACCGCGCACGGCATCGGCGCAGCCTTGATGGAGAATCTTCGTTACGATGACTATGGCAATTTGCTGACGACGACGTTCAGCGACTATTGTCCGATTACCATGCTCAATATGCCGGACGTCAAATATGGCAATTTGGAATCGCCATCGCCGTTTACCTTCAACGGCGCCAAGGGAATGGGTGAAGGGGGCGCCGGGCCTGTCCATTGCCTGTCGGCCGCTATTCAGGACGCCGTTGCCGGCACAGGATTGATTGTCAATCAATCCCACTATTCACCGAGCGATCTGTACGAATTCTTTACGCTCGAAAAAGGAGCAGTTGTAACCGTAGCCGAGCGGCAGCGCGCCACGGCCGACTAGCCGGGTTGTCCTGGAGATTGTTTGTTGAGGGCGGTGGGGATTTCGGGCACACTCCCTCGCGTCATATGTAATATCTGGTTGACCTTTTACCGGGACGACATTGAGCTCGGCTATGGTGCGAACACTACGAGAGTTCTCGGATAGCCGGCTTGCCTTTCTTTACGAGGCCGTTCGTCTCGGAACGATGCGAGCTGCGAGCGAATACCTCAACGTGGCTCCGTCATCGATCAGCCGGCAAATCGCTGAGCTGGAAAGGGAGCTCGGCGTCGACCTGGTTGAAAAGGCGCGTCATACCATTCAATTGACGTCCGCGGGACAATTGGTCCTGCAGTACTATCGCGACAGGATGTCTCAACGAGAGGCGCTTATGTCCGGTATCGATGACATTCGCGGCCAACGAAAAGGCCAGATCGTCCTGGCGATCGGTCAAGGTCTTATTCGTATGCCGCTTGTCCGGGCGATGGCTGAGTTTATCGAGAAGTACCCGGGGGTCAATCTCGAGGTTCGAAACGCGTCTACGCGTGATGTCTCTGCCTTGGTGCGCAATGATGAAGCGCATTTCGGCGTCACCCTCGACTCTCCTCACGATCCGCGAATCCGGACACGTATGGTCATTCCGCAGCCGCTCTGCTTGATCACGAATCCCGGCCATCGTCTTGCGAAGCAAAAGAGCGTAGGTATTCGAGATCTGAAAGAAGAGCGACTTGTCCTGCCTGACGATGGGTTCAGGGTAAGACAAATACTCCATCAGGTCGAACGTGCGCGCGGGTTGTTCCTAAAGCCGATCTTGACGGCATCATCCATTCTCATGCTGGCCGACTGTGTATTGGAGGGGATCGGCGTGACCATCATCCCTGATGCATGCGTTTCAGATCACATCGAGGCGGGTCGATTGGTTTCGGTACCTATTTCCGATCAACCGCTGCGTGAATCGAAGGTTCACGTCGTCACGCGACTTGGAAGGCAATTGCCCAGCACTGCCGCTCGCTTGATGGATCTCATCGAGAAGAGTTGTAGCCGGACCCGGCGGACGCTTGCGACGCCGAGACTTCAGGGCGCGCAATAGCCTTCGTGGTGGACAGGTATCCCGATTGTCTCAGCCGCGGTCTGTACGACACACCAGTTGCTGACACAGTGATCGAGCAGGAATCCGGTCAACTACCGCCCGCATGTGGCTAGTCGTCCACAGCATTTACGCGACGATCGAGCATCGCAATTGCTTCGATGAGTCGATTGATTTCGGTACCATTGAGGCCCTTGCACATATCATCGTGGACCTGCTGTGCGAAAGGAACTGCAGCCTCGTAGGTCGCGACGCCTCGCGGTGTCAGCCAGATGCGGTAGGCTCGCTTATCATCATCGTCCTGGGTACGCTTGACCAGCTTTCGGCTTTCGACCTGCTGCAGTACTCGGCTGAAGACCGGCTGGGTGATGACACAGAGGTCACGCAGTTCCGAGATAATCAGGCCATCGCGTTCATAAAGGATCTGCAGGACGCGAAACTGGTTCAGATTGACGTTGAGAACGCGGATCTTTTCGGCCAGCTTGATATTCAGGCCGTTCACGATGCGCAGGAAATGATGAACCAGATTGCGTTCCAAAGGCAGCGGCGACTGCCGCGCCGACTTCTCGCTAGATTTCACTCTTCGAATCCTTTTGCACTTTCAGGTCCTGATGCAGTGTTGGCGCCCACCGCTAGGCCGCGCAGTGACGCCGCCGCACAACTTACCTGAGATTCCCACATATTAGCAGCGATCGCTTTTGCGAGTCCACGCGTTTGCTATTCTGCCAAAGCGTCTCTCAGCGCCTCATATCGGCTTGACGCGGCCACTGATATGAAATATATGTGATGACATGTAAAATCGTCGAGGCTTCAACTCGACATGACTCAGTGATCGGCGTGCCCAGATTCGCCATCGCGGTAGCGGGCACGCATGACCCGAAATGGGAGGGCGGACTCAAATGAAACGTGGTGCCGTCCCCAAAGATGCGCAGCCCGGCTTCGAGATTTGCGCCGCCCGATGCCCTGAGGAGTCAAAATATGCACTACCATGAACCGGCCAGCCTCGAGCGAGCGCTTGCGCTACTGGCAGACGATGCTGACGCGCGCTGTATCGCCGGCGGTGCAACGTTGGTGGCGATGTTGAATGCCGACCTGCTCAAGCCCTCCGCGCTGATCAGCTTGAAGGCGATCCCCGCACTCAAAGGTATCCTTGCCGTCGCGGATGGCTTTGCGATCGGCGCCATGACGAGCCATCAGGCCGTTGCCAGCGACGCGCGCCTGCAGGCAGGAGCGGCGGTAGTTCGATTGGCGGCCGGAGAGATCGGTCACCCTGCGATCCGTGCGGTCGGCACCATCGGGGGCTCCATCTCCCATGCGGATCCTGCCGCGGACTACCCGACGGCGCTTGTCGCCGCCAATGCGCAGATCGAGATTGCCAGTCTACACGGCCGGCGGCGTGTGCCCGCTCACGAGTTCTTCGTCAGCTACTACACCACCGCCATCGAGCCAGGGGAGATCGTGGTGGCCGTGCACCTCGCCGCGCCGACGCGGGAGTCAGTTTCGGCTTACCGCAAGGTCGGTCGCTGCGATGGCGACTTCGCCACCGCCTCCGTGGCCTTCAGCGGGGCGTTTGTCAATGGAGCATGCATTTCGGCCAGCGTCGCGGTGGGCGGTTGTGGAGCGACTCCTGTCCGCAGCGTCGAGGCCAACGCCCTGTTGGTAGGCGCGCAAGTCGGCAGTTCGCAGGTGATCGAGGCCGCGGAGGCGCTTGTCGCAGCATGTGACCCCGTTGATGACGTGCGCGGCTCCGCGAACTATCGGCGCCAGCTCGTGCGGCGCCTGGTGCCGCAAGTCTTCGCGCAGGCCGCCCAAGGCGGCGTGGCACACTGACCAAGGAGCGCAAGATGTCCGAACGACAAAACATTGAGCTGCGTGTCAATGCCGAGACCTACACCGTGGCACCCGATACTGAGCACACGTTGCTGCATGTGTTGCGCGACGTTCTGTATCTGACCGGAACCAAGCGCGGCTGCAATCAGGGCGTTTGCGGCGCCTGTACCGTGCTTCGCAATGGCGTCCCGGTTCGGTCCTGCCTGACGCTCGCTCGCGAGTGTGAGGGAGATGAGACCACCACTATCGAAGGTATTGCGGCCAATGGCCGGGCCTCGGCAGTGCAGAGGGCGTTCGTGCAGGCCGCCGCACCACAATGCGGATTCTGCATGTCCGGCATGGTGCTCGTGGTGACCGCACTCCTCAAGGAGAACCCGCGGCCCGATCGCGAGACGATCCGGGAAGCGCTCAGCGGCAATCTGTGCCGCTGCACCGGCTATGTCAAAATCGTGGAAGCCATTGAGTTGGCGGCGAAGGAGGCACCATGACGCATCCTGATCTAGCGGAACGCTTGCAGCAGAGCGCTGCCACAGCGCCCCAAACCCAACCACTGGATGCCGTCATTGGCCAACCGGTACCGAGGCTCGACGGCCCGGCGAAAGTCTCGGGGGCCGCGACCTATACGGACGATTTGAGCCGCCCGCGCATGCTGCATGCGGCGGTGCTCGGCAGCCCATATCCTCACGCGCGCATTCTGGGCTATGACACCGTGCGCGCGCGCGCTTTGCCCGGGGTCAAAGCCGTCCTCACGGCCGACGATCTGCCGCAGCGAAACATCGGGGTCCAGTGCCTCGATGAGCCCATCCTAGCCCGCGGTAAAACGCGTTACACCGGCGAACCGGTCGCCGCCGTCGCTGCCGAAAGCCTGGCAATCGCCCGTGAGGCATTGCAGCTGATCGAAGTGACGTATGAAGAATTGCCCGCCGTCTTCGATGCCGAAGAGGCAATGGCGCCCGGTGCCCCGCTCCTGCATGAAGATCCGGCCAAGTATGAGCGGCACACTCAGGCCCCGTTCGCAGGCAACGTCGTAGCCCACATGGAGGTCGAGACCGGCAGCATCGATAACGCCTGGAGCGAATGCGATATCATTGTTGAGGGCGAATACACCACGCCGGCGACCCATCACCAGTACATGGAGACCTGCTCGGCGCTCGCCGAGGTGGATGGCACCGGCAAGGTCACCGTCTGGTGCTCCACCCAGGCGATGTTCCTGGCCCAACAGGCGATTGCCACGAGCTTGGGACTCCCGTTGAACAAAGTCCGCTGCATTGCCCCAGCCGTGGGTGGCGCCTTCGGCGGCAAGATCTTGACGAGGGTCGAGCCCATTGCGGCCGCGCTCGCGCTGGCGGCCCGGCGGCCCGTCAAATTGGTCCTGTCGCGCGATGAAGACATGACCATGAATCACACCCGGCACGCCGCGAAAATACGCATGAAAACGGGTGCGCGTCGCGACGGCACGCTGCTGTGTCGGGATATCGAAGTCGTACTCATCGGTGGGGCGTACGCGGATGCGGGCCCGTTGGTCATCCAATGCGCGGTCCTGAGCGCGCATGGCCCCTATCGCATCCCAAACATACGTACCGTCGGACGCGTCGTTTACACCAATCGGCAGGTCTCCAGCGCGATGCGCGGCTTCGGCGTGATGCAACCAGCTTTCGCCGGCGAAAGTCAGCTCGATGAGTTGGCCGCGAAACTGCAGATGGATCCGATCGAACTGCGGATACGCAACGCCATGCAGTCCGGCGACTATAACTTGGGAAGCCATCACGCCCCCTCCTGCCATATCACCGAATGCCTGGAGGAAATTCGCAATCACCCGGCATTCGTGGCGGCCAGTGCCGAGTGTGTCGGCCCCACTGGTCGCAAGCGAGGGGTCGGCATCGCCGGCATCATGCAAATGAGCGGCGACGGCTCATCCAGCGCTGCGGTGCGTATCGCCGAGGATGGCTCGGTGCTCCTCATCAGCGGCTATATCGACATCGGTAACGGTAGCGATATCGCCCTGGCCCAGGTTTGCGCGGCAACGCTCGGAGTGGGCGTCGAGCAGATCAATGTGGTGACACCGGACACCGATGGCATCGCCTATGATATCGGAACCGTCGCGGATCGCAGCTCTCACGGTGTGGCCGAGTCGGTATATCGCGCCTCACTCGCTGTGAAGGACAAATTGTTCCAATTCGCCAGCGAGATGTTCGAATGCCCAATCGCCGCCCTGGAACTGCGGCCTGGAGGCAAGGTGGGTATTCAGGGCGTCCCGCCCGCCGAACTACCCTTCATGGCCATCGCCCAACGCGGCCTCCACGTGGCGGGTGGCCCGATCATCGGCACGCACGGCTACAAGATGCCGTTGCTGAAGTTTGACCCCGAGCGCACCCGCACCCTCGGCTTCACTAAGGTCGGCGGTGGCACCTACACCGTCAATTCCTGGTACAGCTACGCCGCGAACGCGGTCCAGGTCGAGGTCGACGAGGATACCGGCCAAGTGGAGGTCATAGCCGCGTGGTACGCGGCCGATCTGGGGCGCGTGCTCAATCCCAACAGTGCAAAGGGCCAGATCTACGGCGGCGTCGCGTACGGGATCAGCAGCGCTTTGTACGAGGAGTTGGTCTGGGACAACGGGCGGCTGACCAATCCCACCCTCATGGACTACAAGATCGTAGGCTCACATGAGGTGCCGGCCGACATCTACGCCATACTGCTCGAGAATCCGCTTTCCGATTCGCCTTGGGGTGCCAAGTCGATGTCCGATCTTTGCGTCATCGGCGCGGCGCCGGCGATCGCCAACGCCATCGCCAATGCCGTCGGCACGCGGGTCCGCGCCTTGCCGATGACCGCCGAGCGCGTACTCGACGCACTGCCGCAGACTACCGGCGAGCACATACACAAGACCCTGCCGCAGACCCAACCCGCCATGGCCACTGCATCATGAAGATCGAAAAACAGTTCGCCGTCGCTGCGGCTCAGGATCGTGTCTGGGCGTTTATTACTAACCCCAGCCTGATCGGACCCTGCATCCCTGGCTGCAAGGACGTAGAAGTGTTGGCTCCGGGCCGCTATCGCGCTTCCCTCCAGGTCCAGGTGGGACCAATCAAGACTACCTTCGCCGGCATTGTCGAAGCGCGGGTCGAGCGGCCACCCGAGTATGCGGAATACGCTCTCCAAGGCGAGGAGGGCGGCAAGGCCAGCCGTCTCAGCGCAGTGAGTACGCTCGCCATCGCACGCCTCACCGACACTGAATGCGAGGTGAGGTATAGCTCCGAGGTCAATGTAGTCGGCCGGCTCGGCAAGTTTGGCGCCGGTGTCATGCAGAAGATCGCAGATAATCTCGGCGAGAAATTCGCGAAGGCACTGCGCGCAGCTCTCGAAGAGGAGCGCGCGGAGGGCTGACTTTAACGAGATGGTCCTGCGAACCAGGCGTCATTTCACACTCCGCCTATGTCGATCTTGAAACGTACGTCTTGGGCGAGCGCTCATCAGTGCGAGAGGTCCAATCCCCGCGCCTAGACCGCGGCGCGGAGTTCGAAGGAGGGGCCATGCTCGCCGCCACCAACGGAATCGCGGCCTCGTATGTCGCGAGGCCGGCAGGAAGTCTGCGAGGCGCAGCATTTCATGAAGTCGCAGAGCGCTCGTCTTGGCGGAGACCCTAGCCGATGTTGTTGATCGCGCGTCAGATCAAAGCGGCGCGCTCGCTCCTCGGTTGGGAGCAGTATGATCTCGCGAGGCGATCAGGCGTGGCTATCTCGACCATACGCCGGCTCGAAGGTTTCAAGGATGCGCCATTGTGCGCCCATGTCGAGACCATCACAAAAATAAGTCGTGCGTTCGAAGCAGCCGGAATCGAGTTTCTGGGCAGTCCGGGGCCAGGAGTGAGGCTTTGTGCGGAGCGGTCGATGAACAATCCCTCAGATCGACTTGATGTCGGTCGTTCGGGCTAGGCGGTTATGCGGCGCGGCCGGTGAACCCAGGCGGAGCGGGGACCGGCTTGAATGCCGACGTCTTCGCGCAGGACTTGCTCTGGGAGCCGGGCTGGAATTGTCTCGGCGCATCCTACGACGTCGTTGCAGTGGTGCCGTTCATTCAGCGAGCATCGGTGCTCCATTCAGTTTCAATCCCTCAGGCATGCACATCGTGTTCCTTACGAACGAGTTGAGCGGGAGACACGGCGACAGTGGGTTCTTCGTGAAGGCCGGCCCCGGCTGTCTCTGCCGAAGGGCATTCTGCGGGGACCGGAAGCGAACGTTTGGCCCAGTTGCGCATTATGCCGGACGGATAACGAATGATCGGTCGAGCGCCTTCTGTGGCGGCGCCATCAACGTCAACCGCTACGACATCTGAGCCGCCGGCGGCATGATCGGGTATGACTTCGACCCGGCGAGCATCACGATCTGGGGCACACAAGAACTATCTTCGACCGCTTCGGGTAGCATCGCTGGTCCCCCGGGAATCGACACGGCCACGATCACCAAGGGCGTTTCGGTGTTCGCCCAGCTGAACTACCGCATCTGGGCGCCCGATGCTCCAGCTCCTCCAGCGATTCCGCAAATAAGACCATCGTTTCGACGGCGTCGCTCATCGACGCCCTCTACCTCGTCAACGATCTTGAGTTCATCGGCGAATGATATCGGACGCTGGCATCAAACCGGAGATCGATCCCAGGCCGACCTGCTTTCAAATCGACGCGTAGCATGCCGCAAGCGGGAGCGCTCTGGAGTGCCCTGGGCATACCGCATGCCACTTCAAGATCGCCGCCGCGGCGTGCGAGCTTGAAGGGTATGTGCGAGTTGGTAGCTGGAGATTCCTCTCAGTATCGGAAATCGCTTGACGTAGGTAGTCATCTGAAATACATGTGATGACATGTAAATCGATCTCGGCTCGATAGTCGGCGAGTCAGATCCCTTCATGACAAAGGAGTTGCGATGACGGGTGCGAGCAACGGAAGTATTGTGGCGGGCTTCGCGATGACCCACACCCCTGGCCTCGGCAATCTGATGGATCGGCCGCCAGCGGCGCAGATCAAGCGGCTCCTGGAAGGGTTTGCCGTCGTCGAGCGAGAGATTGAGCAAGCGCGACCGGATGTGATCATCGCGTTGGTGAACGACCACTTCGACATGTTCACGTTGAAGGGTATGCCGGCGATCGCAATTGGAATCGGGGACCGTCACTGGGGTCCAACTGCTGCGGCCGAGGCGTGGCTTCAGATGAAGCGCGGGCCAATTCAGGGTCATCCCGATGTGGCCTGGGACATTTACACGTCGCTGATGAATGATGGCTTCGATCTCTTCCGGTTCGACTCGGCGGAGTTCGTTCATAACCTCCTTCTTCCCAAGAAGTATCTGTGGCCGAAGCTCGATATCCCGGTCGTGCCCATTTACATAAACTGCTTCGCGCCGCCGCTACCGACTTGGCGTCGGGCCTTCGAATTGGGTCAGGCAATCAGAAAAGTCCTGGCGCGCCGATCTGAACGGGTGGCGCTGCTCGCCAGTGGCGGGCTATCACACTGGCCGCCGATCACGCCCGACGTGGTCCCCGAAGGTGATCCGCTCAGAGAGCGGATCGTGCAATTCCAGACGAAAGGACCCGAAGCGTTCAAGGACGATCCGAAGTTGCCGCTCGACATGGGCGTGCGCGAGCAGGAGATGGCCGCCTCCGATAAGGTGCTGATCAACACGCAATGGGATCGCGACATTCTCGATCGCCTCGCCGCAGGCGACGTGCAGTATCTGACCAATCTCGCGCACGATCAGGTGCATGCAGTGGCGGGGTCCGGCGGAGCCGAAATGTTGCAGTGGGTTTCTCTCATGGGTGCCGTCAACGCGCAGAAGGGGCAGGTGGTCATGTACGAGCCCGTAAAGGAGTGGATGGGCGGGGTAGGTTTGATAAGCTACGCAGCCGCTTTGGGGGCTGGATCGTGATTGATGGCGCGCGCCCTATCTTCATCTGTTGGATGAGAGGATGTCATGGCCTTTGAAGCGCTTATTGCCGGGGGCGGGATTGGCGGCCTGGCGACGGCTACGGCACTGGCGCAGCGCGGCTGGCGGGTGACGGTATTCGAGAGCAGCCGGGAGTTGCGGTTCGCTGGCTGGGGCATTTACATCCACAACAATGGGCTGAGCATTCTCTCCGAGCTCGGTGCCTACGATCGCGTGATGAGTAATCCCTTCATGGGGCGCTCATTCGAGCAGCGCGATCATCTGGGGCAGATCTTTCATGTGGATCACTTCCCGCCTGGCGTGCGTATGGTGTCTGTCCCGCGCAGCGACTTGATGGCGGGTCTCGAACAGGCGGCGCGTGCGGCGGGGGTACGCATTGAGCCCGGAGCGGAAGTCGTCGACGCGCGTGCCGACGGAACGCTGATGTTCGCAAGCGGAGATCAGGTGCATGCGGACCTCGTCATCGGCTGCGACGGCGTCTCGTCCCGCGTTCGACGCGCGTTAGATCTCGAGCTCCATCACGAACGCTGTAGCCAAGGCGCTTTGAGAACCGTCATTCGCGGCACGCAGGAAGATATACCCGAGGGGTCGCGCGGACGCTACATTGAGAACTGGAACGGCAGGCGCCGCATTCTCGTCACACCGATGAAGACCGATCAAATCTTCCTGGCCATGACCTGTCCGGCTGACGATGAGGAAGGGCGCGATACTCGCATCCGCTCCTGCTGGAAGAATGATTTTCCGGTGTGGGCTCATCTCATCGAGCGCATCACGCCTGAAGTGACCTGGAATGTATTCTCGGCCATCAAGTGTAAGAGCTGGTCGGTAGGCCACGCCTGCCTCGTCGGTGATGCGGCCCACGCGACCACACCAAATGTGGGGCAGGGCGGTGGTATGGCGATGCAGAACGGTCTTGCGCTCTCGGCGTATCTCGCCAAGGTAAAAGATCGGCGCGATATTCCGGCAGCGCTCGCTGCATGGGAAGTCGCCATGCGACCGCTCGTAGAGAGCACACAGCGCTGGTCGAGTCTGTTTGGTGAGTTGGTCGAGGTTCCAAATGAGGTGCGTCCGCGCATCATTCGGGCCGCATTGACTGACCCCTGGGTGGCCTCCCAGCTATGGATGGCCGGGGCGTCCACGCCCATCACCCACACCAGTTGGGAACCGCCGCCGCCTGCGAAACTCTGAGGAGAAAACTAGCGTGTCGTTCGAAGATCTGCCGCCCATTCCTTCTGCGCAGACGCCAGCTGGACGTGTTTACGAGGTGAATCTCGTTGAACGCTCGAAGCCGGTGCTCAAGGCCGAGCCTAAAAAGCATCTGGATCTCGCCTATGGGGCCGATTATTGGCAGAAGGTGGATGTCTTTCCGCCCGAAGGAAACGGAGGTCGCCCGGCGCCCATTTTGCTGTTCGTGCACGGCGGTGGCTGGATCACTGGCTGCAAGGAATGGATGGCGTTTATGGCGCCGGTCCTGCGCAAGCTTCCGATGCTGTTCGTATCGGTCTCGTATCGGCTGGCTCCTGCGAACCGCTTTCCCGACGCGCTCAATGATTGTGCGGATGCATTGCGGTGGATCCACGATCGCGCCGACCAGTGGCAGGGGGATCGCTCCCGAATATTCGTCGGCGGTCATTCGGCTGGCGCTCACCTGGCATCGCTGCTCGCCTTGAGGCCTGAGCTACTGGAGCGGCGCGAGATGCCTCGGAATTTGATTCAGGGGTGCCTGGCGGTCAGTGCGCCTTTCGACATGCGCGCGTCAGATTCGGGTATGTCCATCAATGTGCTGGAGACGAGTCGACAGGCTCTGCTGCGGGATATCGAAGACGCGGCAGATGCGAGTCCACTGACGCACGTCGCGCCGAACAGTCCGAAGTTCTTGATCACTGTTGGGCAGAACGACTTTCCGTTTATCCGAGATCAGGCGCCGATCATGAAGGCGGCTCTCGAAGCAGCCGGTAACGAAGTTGTCTATCAGGAGCTCGCGGACCACGATCACTTCGCGACGAGCGAACGCTGCGTGGACGCAAACCACCCGTGGCTCAGGGCGGTGACCCAGATGATCCAATCGGGCGGACACGCCTGAACACCTGAGCCGCGATCGTCTGGTCCGTTTCGCTTCAAACAATGTCTGCGTGAAGGAAAGCCCATGCGTTCGACACTGCTCGCGGCGACGGCTACGGCGACTATTTGTCTCGGAACCATCCCCGCGCTCGCCGAGACCGTATTCACGACCCTGGGGACTGAGGGTGGTCCTGTCACGGCACCGAAGCGGGGCCAACCCTCGAATCTTCTCACTGTCAACGGCTCACAGACCCTGGTCGACGTCGGCGACGGCACCGCCCAGCGATTGTCCCAGCTTGCGCTGCAAGCGGGCCAGATCGAAAATGTCGTGATTACCCACCTCCACTTCGACCACACTGCCGGACTTCTCGGCGTGCTCGGCCTCCGCTTCCAGACCGACTTTGCGAGACCTCTTCGGGTCTATGGCCCGCCAGGCACGGATGTCCTCGTGAAGGGCCTTATCGACGGCATGGCTCCAGCCATGGAAGCCAATTACGGTGTTCCTGGCGAACGCTCGTATACTGCCAATCAGCTCGTTGAAGTTCATGTGGTCAAGAGTGGCGACACGTTCCAGCTCGGTGACATCAAAATCACGGCCGTTCAAAACACGCACTACAGTTTTGAGCCGGGTAGCCCCAAGGCCGATAAGTTTCAGTCCCTCTCCTACCGCTTCGAGACACCCGACAAGGTGATTGCCGTGACCGGCGATACGGGTCCGAGCGCCGAAGTCGAGAAACTCGCAAAAAACGCGGATATTCTCGTCGGCGAAATGATTGATCTCCCGCTGACCGTCGAGACAATGAGGAACATCGCCTCTCGAATCGCTCCGGAACGGTTCGAGGGCATGAAGATCCATCTCTCCACGCACCATCTTGCCCCGAGTGATCTTGGCAAGTTGGCTGCAAATGCAGAGGCCAAACAACTCGTGGTCACGCACCTGGCCCCGGGCGGCCTCATGACGGACGAAACCACAAAGGCTTACGTGGCTGAGATCGGCCGCTACTTCTCGGGCAAAATCACCATCGCCAACGACATGGACAGGTTCTGACCGGGCAATTCACGACCGGCGCGTCGGTGCGCGACCCGAAATGCGTCGGGAACCACCGTGGAGAATTTGCTCACAAGCTTGCTACGTACGATCCGTTCGTATTGCTGCTCCGGCTGTCCTCGGCAGTCGCGGAATCGTGCTGACGTGAGTCTGTTGGCACGCGATGACGGTCATGAAATCTAACCGTTCAACATCCGAATCTTCCGCTACCTACCTTCGCATTCTGGGCGCTGCTACCAGATTGTATCGGCTGATTGGTCATAGGAAGACATCCGTAGCCGATATAGCCCGCGAAAGTTCGATGTCTCCGGCAAATGTATATCGGTTCTTCAGCTCGAAGCAAGCTATCAACGAGGCTGTTGCAGGCAGGTTGTTTGCAGAGGTGATAGCTAGCGCAGCTGAAGCCTATGGAATGCCGGGAACTACCGCCGACCGACTAAGGGCGACCCTGGCGGCCATTGAGAAACGCCACGTTGATCGCTTCATAAATGAAAAAAAGCTCTATGAGTTGCTAGTCATGTCGCTACGGGAGGACTGGCCGGTTGGTCGTTCCTTTACGGAGCGGGTCGAGTCGATCGTGGCCGAGATCATCTCGGACGGGATGGTGCGACGGGAGTTTCAAAGCGCAGACGCCATCATCCTTGGGCGTTGTCTCCTTGCCGCTGCGGCTGCGTTTTGCGATCTGCGCCTGATCTCCGCCGGAAGTTTTCGTCGACCAACTCTTGAGCAGATGATGGACTTCGCAATTGAAGCGCTTCGCGCTGACGGAGTTGCTCACTTTACGGGCGATCAGCTTCATGCCTCGAAAGAGCAGGTGTGCGGCGGGTCGCGCGATTGCATTTTGTGTAAACAACGGACAATGCCCGGAGTGAAAGATGGCTGACAACGCGTTCGATCCTTACGTGCCGCTCAGTCCGATCGGCGATGAGATCATCGTTGAAAACGAGCATGTGAGGGTGTGGGGCCTCAAGCTGGACCCCGGGCGGGCAGCCGTGGCATCAGCACCATCTTCCTTCTGGTCATTCCATTGACCGAGGGCGATAACGAGATGCACTTCTCTGACGGACGCACCATGCCTACGAGCGAAACGCCTGGCACGGCCTTATGGCGCGAGCCGGGCCTCCCCCATGAGCTCGTCAATGGCAGCTCCAGCCAGAGCCGATAGATCGTAAGAGGCCTATTGACCGGAATGTCCTTCCGGACCGGCAACGGCGAGCTCGGCCGCGGCGGTGACTGCGCACCGGATCAGCCCCGATGAAGCGGCTGGATTGCGCGTTTCAGGATTTTGTGGAATCGATCGGACTGGCGCGCGACGATGTCGAATTTGAGCGTACGGCGGCGGCGCCTGGCAATGCGTCTCGGCTGGTCGAGGCGATCAAGGCGCACGTCCTTGCAGGCGAGCGCATCGATGCCGACGACACCACGGTGCCGGTTCTGGCCAAGGGCAAGACACGCACCGGCCGGGTATGGACCTATGTCCGCGACGATCGTCCCTTCACCGGACACGCGCCGCCCGCGGCATTGTTCTTCTACTCGCCGGACCCCACCGGTGTGCATTCCGAGACGCATCTTGCCGGCTATGTCGGACTGATGTAGGCGGACGCTTATGCCGGCTTCAACGGGCTCTACGCACCGTCGCGCAAGCCGGGCCCGATCATCGAGGTCGGCAGCTGGGCTCACGCAGGGCGCAAGTTCTTCGAGATCGCGCGTCTGAAGAAAGCGCCGATCGCGACCGAAGCGGTCGCAAAGATCGATGAGCTGTTCGCGATCGAGAGTGAGATCAACGGACTGCCGGCGCCGCAGCACAAGGCCATGCGCGACGAACGCAGCCGTCCGCTGGTCGAAACGCTCTACGCCTTCCTGCGCGACCGGCGCGCCAAGCTGCCCGGCAAGAGAGAGACCGCCGAGGCGATCGACTACAGCCTCAAGCGCTGGGAGGTGTTCACGCGCTTCCTCGATGACGGCCGGCTGTGCATGTCCAACAACGCCGCCGAGCGCGAGCTGCGCGCCGTAGCCGTCGGGCGCAAGAACTGGACCTTCTGCCTGCTTGGGGATCGACAGTTCGTGATCACGGTCGATCATCGCTTTGCGCTCAGCAATCCCGCCTTGGTGAGCGCGCCTTCTAAAAAATCGTTCTCCAGCGTCAGCTCCCCGATCTTGGCATGGAGCGACTTCACATCGATCGCGGGGATGGCCGGCGCTCCGCCTCCCGATCCGAAAACCTCGGAGGCGCTGCCCTCAAGCTGCGATTTCCACGCTGTGATCTGATTGGGGTGAACGTCAAAATGCTCGGCAAGCTGGACGATCGTCCGATCGCCCTTGATGGCTGCCAGAGCCACCTTCGCCTTGAAGGCCGGAGAGTGGTTCCGGCGGGGTCGTCTCTTCATGGTCTCTCCTGTTCGCGGCGATTATCGCCGCTGTCAGGCAGAAACTCCACTTATCGTCCCGTCCAGATTTCCGGGACCAGCTCACTGCGTCGTGGCTGCGTCGCTTTGCCTTCTGTAACGATCTTCGGTTGAGCTTCTTCGACGCGGCCAATGTCGCTGTCGAGGGCTTTGCCGGGCCGATCACCTACCGCTGAGGCTTGGAAGGCCGCTTGAACGCCTTCAACAGCAACATGCTCTGCCGGCGCACGATGCGTTTGAGCATTTCGAGCCGGTTACCCGTGATCTCGTCGTAGCCGAGCACAAAGCCGAGGTGGGCACGCGAAAAATGGAACGTCAGCAATTGGCCGTTAATGGCGACTGCCGCCATTCGGCTTTCCTCCTCCGACACTGATCCGCCGGACAGGCGGGCAATGATGCCGATGCAGCAATTGTGCAGCCGGGACCCCGGGCCCTTCGCCCATTGCTCCTTGCGCATCAGCGTGGATTTCATCGGCATGATCCGGCGCGCGATGAACAGCGCCCGCCGCGCCACGTCGGGTGAGGCGAACAGGAAGTCGGCAAAGCTGTCCAGCACCGCGCAATAGGCGTCGACGAGCTGGCCGTCGCTTGCGTCGGACCGGAGCAGCCGTTCGACGTTGTCCAGGGCCGGGCCCACAGCGTTCATTGCGGAGGCCTGGATGTCGGCGATGCAGGCCGCGTAGAGGCCTTCCTTGTTCTCGAAATAATATTGCAGCGATGGCGCCGGCACGCCGGCCTGCGCCGCGATGTCGCGCGTCGAAACGCCGTCGAAGCCGTGCTCGCCGAACAGCGTCAGGGCGGCGTGGATGATCCGCGCCCGCGTCTCCTCGCCCCGTGCGTAGCCACTCTCTGTCTTCCGTCTGGCGCCCGCCATTGCCGTCCTCTCCAACGCCCCCGTCATAGCACGGCAGAAAACTTTTTCCAGTTGACATAAATATTCCAAACGGAATAAATGTTGCAAATGGTACAAATTGGAAGGTGTGCGCATGAGCGTGGCAGTCCTGAAAAACGCTGACGGCGAGCCTACCGGCGGCGCCGACACCGCAGCGGCGCTGCGCAAGCGCAGTCGTCCTCGCATCCTGTTCGGCGTGATCGTAGCCCTGGCCGTAGCCTGCGGCGGCGCCTACGGGCGCTACTGGTATGCAGTGGGGCGCTACATCGAGAGCACCAACAACGCTTACTTGCGCGCCGATCTGGTCGCGATGGCGCCACGGGTGTCTGGCCAGGTCTCCGAGATCTATGTGAAGGACAATGAGGCGGTGGCGGCCGGGCAGCCGCTCGTGAAGATCGATGCGCGCCGCTACGAGATGACGGTGCGGCAGGCCAAAGCGACCGTGGACGCGCGCGAGGCCGACGTCGCCAAGAGCGAGGCCGATCTGCGCCAGCAGGACGCCGTGATCGCGCAGGCGCAGGCCGAGGTGACGACCGCGCAGGCGAATTCCGATCTGGCCGACAAGGAGTTCGAGCGCGCCTCCGCCCTCGCTGCTCGGGGCTTCGCCACCCAGCAGAAGAACGAGCAGGCCGGGAGCGCGCTGACGCAGGCGCGGTCGACCGTCACCCTCAAACAGGCCGTGCTCGACGCCACGCGCCAGCAGGTTGCTACCCTGCAGGCGCAGCTCGCGCAGGCGAAGGCGCAGCTCGATGCGGCCACGGAGAGTCTCAGCCAGGCCGAGATCGACCTCAAGGACACCGTGCTGCGCAGCCCGATCGCCGGCCGTGTCGGCGACCGTACCGTGCAGCTCGGCCAGTTCGCCCAGCCGGGCACGCGGCTGCTGACTGTCGTGCCGACGCAGCGGATCTATCTGGTGGCCAATTTCAAGGAGACGCAGCTGCAGCGCATGCGGCCGGGCCAGCCGGCGCAGATCAGCGTCGATGCCTATCCCGACCTCGC
The DNA here is from genome assembly GCA_049802835.1 of Bradyrhizobium sp. Classification (GTDB taxonomy): domain Bacteria; phylum Pseudomonadota; class Alphaproteobacteria; order Rhizobiales; family Xanthobacteraceae; genus Bradyrhizobium. Next base: position 3,243 of record JBARNF010000445.1, on the reverse strand, counting down.
GCTGACCGGCACGGTGGACAGTTTCGCGCCCGGCACCGGCGCGCAGTTCGCGCTGCTGCCGCCCGAGAATGCCACCGGCAACTTCACCAAGATCGTGCAGCGCGTGCCGGTCCGCATCCGCGTCAATGCCCCCGAAAATGCCGCGCCGGCCTTCGTGCCCGGCCTGTCGATCGAGGTCTCCGTCGACACCAAGGCCGAGCCTGCCATCCGCGCGGCAGAAGCAGCCCGATGAGTGCCACTGCTGACGCGTTGAGGCCGGGGTCGGCCGCCGTCAGGCCGCCAAACGATTCGGCTGGCCTGACCGACTGGATCGCGGTGGTCGCCGGCGCCTTGGGCGCGCTGATGGCGACCCTCGACATCTCCATCACCAACACGGCGCTGCCGCAGATCCAGGGCGAGGTCGGTGCCAGCGGCACTGAAGGCACCTGGATCGGCACCGGATATCTGGTGGCCGAGGTCGTCATGATCCCGCTAACGGCGTGGCTGACCCGGGTGCTCGGCCTGCGTCGCCTGCTGCTGACTACCACAAGCGCCTTCGTGCTGTTCTCGATGCTGTGCGGCGTCAGCCACGGACTCCTCGAGATGATCCTCGGCCGCGCCGGCCAGGGCTTCTTCGGCGGTGCACTGATCCCGACCGCGCAGGTCATCGTCCGCACCCGGTTGCCGCTGCGGCAGATGCCGATCGGCATGAGCATCTTCGGCGTCATCGTCCTGCTCGGCCCGGTCCTTGGACCTGTGATCGGCGGCTATCTCGCCGAAGAGGTGTCATGGCGCTGGTGCTTCTTCCTCAACCTTCCGGTCGGCCTCGCGCTGGTGACGCTGCTGACCATCGGACTTCCGGCGCAGAAGCCTGATCTCGGCCTCGTGACCAAGGCCGACTGGCTTGGCATCATCGGCATGGCGGTCGCCTTCGGCTGCCTGACCGTCGTGCTTGAGGAGGGGCAGCGCGAGCGATGGTTCGAGTCTTCCATGATCGTCGATCTCAGCCTCGCCGCGCTGGCCGGCTTCATCGCGATCGCCGTCGCCCAGAGGATCAGTCCGGATCCGGTCATCAAGCTGGCGCTGCTGCGGAACGGCGCTTTTGCCAGCGCAACCTTCATCACGCTGGTGGTCGGTGCGACCGTCTATGGGACCACGTTCATCGTTCCGCAGTTCCTCTCCAGCATCGCCGGCTACAATCCGCGCCAGGCTGGCGGCATCATGGCGCTGGCAGCGATCCCGGTGTTCGTCCTGATGCCCGTCCTGCCGCGCATCATCGGGCGGCTCGATACGCGCCTGATGGTGACGCTGGGCCTCGCATGCTTCGCTGTGAGCTGCTTCCTCGATATCCATCTCGGCCCGGACAGCGCGGGAGGCGATTTCACAATGTCGCAGCTGATGCGTGGGATCGGCCAGATCCTGACCATGATGCCCCTCAACCAAGCCTCGATGGCGGCGATCGGACGCGAGAACGCGGCCGACGGCGCCGGCATCTACAACATGGCCCGCAATCTAGGCGGCTCAATTGGCTTGGCGCTATGCGGCGTATTTATCGACCGGCGCAGCGCGCTGCATTCCGACAGCATTCGCGAGGCCATCAGCGCCAATTCGCTGCTCGGGCAGGCACGGCTTGCGGCCGATGGCGTCACCCAAGGCATCGACGCGATGATGGCGCGGCTGCGCGCCATCGCGCGGCTCTCCGGCCTGATCGAGAAGCAGGCCTTGGTGATGACCTACGATGATTGCTTCTGGCTGCTCGGCATCTGCCTGATTGCGATCATCCCGGTCGTACTGCTGCTGCGCGCGCCGAAGCCGGGCACCGCGCTGGGAGTGGGGCATTGAGCATCGGCCCGGCTGCGTCCCCGGGCCGCAGCCCCCCGGCTCTAACGGCCCGTGTAAGGACGCAACTCACGCCTAGGCCCAGCCGGCTTTGCCGGCGACCTTTGCGGTCGCTTCATCGGCGCAGCGGCGATCGACCTTGACCGGCGCTGAACGCCGCAGAGCTGTGCCCTAAGAGCAGAAACGAGTCAGTTCAAGCCAACAAAATGAGTCTGCCGGATCGTCGTGCCGGCGGGCGCTTGCCCCGAACTCCGATCCCGCCCCAAGAGCCGACGTAGGACGCAAGTCGCATTTCGTGACGCAAAATTGACGGTCTCCCCCCTCCAAGGAAGTGCGGCTGTTTGGGCACAGGGGGCATCGTGCACTCGCTGCGGCGTAGAGAATGCGCCTTAGCGCCACCATTAGCCCCCTATTGCACGATCCACGATTTGTTGTGCTTCAATGCGTAGTCGGGATCGTGAATTACTCCGTGCATGGTCGCGTGGTCGGGAGTGCGGCAATGGAAGATCGGAAATACCTGACGGCAGAGGAAGTCTCGGAGCGCTACCGTGGCGTAGTGAGCGTCGGGACGCTCCGCAATTGGCGAGCGCTGCGCGTTGGCCCGGCCTTCGTCAAAATCGGGAAAGCGGTCCTCTATCCGATCGGTGAACTCGACGTGTGGGACGAGAGAAACATGGTGTCCTGCAGTACGCTTGGACGCCTGCCAGTGACCGGGTCTGATCAGGCGTGATCATCACGATCTGGCGCGCGCTACCGTCCCCACTTCCCGTCCCCCATCAATGGCGGGACTCCAACAATGCAATATACGTCAATCACATAGTTGCATCGCCATGCTCATGCATAACCTCCCGCGCAAAAGCCGTTCTTTGCAGTAAGATTCCCGAGGCAAGTAGTTCTCGGCTAGCCGCCGGACTACACTCGACTGTTGTCGTTTCGATGTTACCGTGCAGGCGACGAAGCTATCGGTTAGATGCCGGGAAAGTACCTGAGTCTTCGCTATCGGACCTCATCCTCCGAACCTGCCCCCCTTCTCAGGTTTGGTCATCGAAGTAGGGTGCCAAGTGAGGCGGTTTGACCTCAATGTCGAGTTTGGCCGTGCGTTCAATCGTACTGTGGACAATTGTTTCGCAGTCGAGGCGAGTGAGCCCGTGGATGCCGTGTTCCCGCAACTCATCCTCGAGAATCGCGGCCATGATCGACATAATGCTCATCCCTCAACTCCCCTCGATCCGAACAACAGCCGTGTAAGATGCGGAGTGCTACATTCGTCTTCATCAAACTCGATCTTGTGAGGATAGGGGCATGTTGGCCAAGTCGCAGATTGCTTCAATCAAAAGACGTATAGCCCGACCATCCCAGTCGATCTGTTCGATCGGGGTTTCCCATAATTCGGGTAGGACGTAAGCCGCGTGGCGAGCCTTTACG
>JBARNF010000444.1:0-2302 GCA_049802835.1 Bradyrhizobium sp. | reverse complement strand
GCTCGGATGCAGCGCAGAAAGCCGCGCGATCAGCTCGTCGAGCGAGGGCTGCAGTGGGGCGGCAGTATCGTTCACGCTGTCGGAGCGACCGCCGGCGCATCCGCCGCCTCGGCAGCCTTGACCGGTGGCGGCAGCTGCAGGGCTGGTTTGGCATGCTCGACGGCCGGTGCCTTCGTCAGCAGACGGCACAGCCGCGCCAGGGTCGGACGCAGGTCATGACGATGCACGACCATGTCGACCATGCCGTGATCGCGCAGATATTCGGCGCGCTGGAATCCTTCCGGGAGCTTCTCGCGAATGGTCTGCTCGATCACGCGTGCGCCGGCGAATCCGATCAGCGCACCGGGCTCGGCAATGTGGACGTCGCCGAGCATCGCGTAGGACGCGGTGACGCCACCGGTGGTCGGATTGGTCTGCACGACGATGTAGGGCAGCTTCGCTTCACGCAGCATCTGCACCGCGACCGTCGTGCGCGGCATCTGCATCAGGGACAGGATGCCCTCCTGCATGCGGGCGCCGCCGGAGGCGGCGAACACGATGAACGGCGACTTCTTCTCGACCGCAAGATCGAGCCCGCGCACGATCGCTTCACCCGCAGCCATGCCGAGCGAGCCGCCCATGAAATCGAAATCCTGCACGGCGATCACGACGCCCATGCCTTCGAGCTTGCCGTAGCCGACCTTGACGGCATCATTCATTCCGGTCCGCGCTCGCGCGTCCTTGATGCGATCGGCATAGCGTCGCTCGTCGCGGAATTTCAGCGGGTCGGGCGTCACCTCAGGAAGAGCGACGTCGAACCAGGTCTCGTTGTCGAACATCGACTTCAGACGCGCCGACGCGCCCATGCGCATGTGGTAGTTCGAGCCGGGAATGACGAACTGGTTGGCCTCGACATCCTTGTAGAACACGAGTTGTCCGGAATCCGGGCACTTGATCCAGAGGTTCTCCGGCGTCTCGCGGCGCAGGATGTTGCGGATCTTCGGCCGGACCACATTGGTAAGCCAGTTCATGAAAAGCTCCGTTGTGCGGTCGCCCGGATATATGGCGGGACGGCAGCCTCAGGGCAAGCCGGCCGCGACGTCCCTCGGGGATTGGTTAGCAGTCTATTCCGCCGCCTGCTGCGCGCCACGCACACCCTGGGCCAGTGCCGCGGCCAGATCGGCGACGGCGCTGACGGTCTGGGCGGTCGCACGTCCCTCAGCGTCGAGGCTGCCGCGCAGCGCGTCGACCAGGGCCGTGCCGACCACGGCCCCATCGGCATGGGCGGCGATCGCGCGGGCCGTCTCCGGTGTCCGGATGCCGAAGCCGACGCAGACGGGAAGGGCGGTATGGCGCTTGATCCGCGCCACAGCCGCGCCCACGGCCGAGGAATCCGCCGTTGCAGCGCCGGTGATACCGGTAATCGAGACGTAATAGACGAAGCCGGAGGTGTTCGCGAGCACGGCCGGCAGCCGCTTGTCATCGGTCGTCGGCGTCGCCAGCCGGATGAAGTTAAGCCCGGCCTTCAGTGCGGGGATGCAGAGCTCGGTGTCCTCTTCGGGCGGCAGATCGACGATGATCAGGCCATCGACGCCCGCCGTCTTGGCGTCGTCGAGAAACCTGTCGACGCCATAGATGTAGATCGGGTTGTAGTAGCCCATCAGCACGATCGGCGTCGCCGCATCGCTCTCGCGGAAGCTGCGCACCAGCTGCAGCGTCTTCTTCAAGGTCATGCCGGCCTTGAGCGCGCGCAGGCCGGCGGCCTGGATCGAGGGACCGTCGGCCATCGGATCGGTGAAGGGCATGCCGATCTCGATGATGTCGGCGCCGGCCTGCGGCAGTGCCTTGACGATCGCGAGCGAGGTCTCCGGGTCGGGGTCACCTGCCATCACGAAGGTGACGAACGCCGAGCGGCCTTCTGTCTTCAACTGCGCGAAACGCGCATCCATTCGGCTGGTCACTGTGCTTTCGCCCTTCCTCGCAGGATATCGCCGACCTGCGGCACATCCTTGTCGCCGCGCCCGGAGAGATTGACCACCATCAGGTGATCCCTCGGCTTCTTCGGTGCGAGTTCCATGACCTTGGCGATCGCATGCGCCGGCTCCAGCGCCGGGATGATGCCCTCAAGCCGCGACAGCAGCTGGAACGCCGCCAGCGCTTCCTCGTCGGTGGCAGAGAGATAGTTCACCCGACCGACATCATGCAGCCAGGAATGCTCCGGCCCGATGCCGGGATAGTCGAGACCGGCCGAGATCGAATGCGCCTCCTCGATCTGTCCGTCCTCGTCCATCAGGAGGTAAGTGCGGTTGCCGTGCAGCACGCC
>JBARNF010000443.1:0-2154 GCA_049802835.1 Bradyrhizobium sp. | reverse complement strand
GAGCAGCTGCGCCTCGGCGCAGCGGACGGCGGAAACTCCGCGACCGGCCGTGTGCGCTCGGTCGTGTTCCAGGGCTCGCGGACCCTGGTCGATGTCGACGCCGGCGCCGGTGCGAGCCTGCTTGCCGAGCTGTCGGGACGCGAGGCCGCGGTGCCACGCGTCCATGACGAAGTCCGCTTCGCGTGGCCGGTGTCCGAGACCTTCGCCTTCGCCGCCGAGGCCGCGACATGACCGACACCGCGCTGAGCGCACCAGTCACGAGGCCGGCACCGGATCGCGAGCGCATTGCCGCGCTCGGCTTCATCGCGCCCTCCGTGCTGATCATTGCGCTGGTGTTCGTGCTGCCGCTCGCGCTCCTGCTCGGCGTCAGCGTGCTCGACGCCAAGGGCGGCATCACGTCGGCGAACTACACACGGCTGCTCGGCACGTCCTATTATCTCGGCGTCATCTGGAATTCGCTGCGGCTCGGTGTGCTGACGACCTTGATCGCGTTCCTGATCTCCTATCCCGCCGCATTCGCGCTGGCGCGTGCGCGCGGCGCGTTGCGCTCGATCCTGCTCGCGACGCTGTTCCTGCCGCTCGCCGCCTCCGTCATCGTCAAGGCCTTCGCCTGGACCATCCTGCTGCGCAGCGACGGCCTCATCAACACGGTGCTCATCACCATCGGGATCATCGAGGATCCGATCCGCATGATCTTCACCCAGACCGCGCTGATCATCGGCGCGGTCAACATCTTCCTGCCGTTCATGGTGCTGCCGATCTACGCCGTCGTTGCCCAGCTCGATGGCCGTTATGCCGAAGCCGCGGCGACGCTCGGCGCCTCGCCGGTCGTGGTGTTCTTTCGCGTCATCCTGCCGCTGACCCTGCCCGGCATCATCGCCGGCGTCGCGCTGGTGTTCTCGCTGTCGGTGTCGGCCTATGTGGTGCCGACGCTGCTGATCGGCGAGAAATATCCGACGCTCGCCACCACCATCGCCAAGGCCTATCTGCTGGCGCGCGAGCCCGGCTTCGGCGCCGCCGCCGGTGTCGTGCTGCTGGTGATCGCCGTCCTCGTCGTCGCGCTGAGCGCACGCTTGTCGCGGGAGCCGACATGATGACGCGCCTTGCCATCGTCGTCTGCTGGGTGCTCGCGATCGGGCTCGCGCTGTTCCTGCTGCTGCCGCTGGTGGTGATCGCCGCCGCCTCGTTCTCGCCGACGCCGGTGTTCGACCTGCCGCTGTCGGGCGGGTCGCTGCGCTGGTACGGCCGCATCGGCCGGCTCGATGGCTTCTGGCCGTCGCTGTTGCTGTCGCTGCAGATCGCGCTGCTCTCGACCGCACTCTCTCTGGTCGCTGGCACGCTGGCTGCCATCGCCATCGCGCGCGGCAGGCTGCCTGGCGCCACCGCCATCGGCACGCTCTTGGTGTCGCCGCTGATGATGCCCGGCCTCGTGCTCGGCATCGCGCTCTTGCAATATTTCCGCATGATCGGCTTCACCGCGACCTGGAGTGCACTCTTGGTGGCGCATCTCGTGGTGACGCTTCCTTATGTCGCGCGCACGATGATCGCTGGGCTGTCGCGCTTCGACTTCACCTTGATCGAGGCCGCGCGCACGCTCGGCTGCACCTATGCCGGCAGCGTGCTGCGCGTGATGGTGCCGGCGCTGGCGCCGTCGTTCCTGATCGCCGGCCTGTTCAGTCTGCTCGCCTCGTTCGACAATTATCCGGTCTCGATCTTTCTCACCGACGTCCGCTCCAAGACGCTGCCGATCCGCATGCTGCAATATATCGAGGAGGCGCCCGATCCGACGCTCGCCGCGCTCTCCACCCTCATCCTTGCCGGCACGCTGGTGCTGCTCCTGATCAGCGATCGCCTCGTCGGCCTGCATCGCATGGCTGGAACCGCGGATTGACGTCATGAGCTCACAGCCACCCTTTCGCCGCGATCTCACCGGTTATGCCGGCAAGCCCCCGCATCCGCATTGGCCGAACGCCGCCCGCGTCGCGGTGTCGCTGGTGGTGAATTTCGAGGAGGGCTCGGAGTTCTCGGTGTCCGACGGCGACGCCGGCAACGAGGCGATCTACGAGGTCGTGCACCGGCTCGATGGGCCCGATCCGTGCATCGACAGCCATTTCGAATACGGCACGCGCGCGGCGTGGTGGCGCATCATGGATC
>JBARNF010000442.1:0-4449 GCA_049802835.1 Bradyrhizobium sp. | reverse complement strand
CGCATGTGCTCGTCCTTGGCGAGGATGGTCAGGCCGTTGATGTCCTTGACCGGCACGACGGACTTATTGAAGCGGCCCTCGTCCCAGGATTTGGCCGCGCGCTGCTGGCTCTGCACGGCGTAGGCATCGACATCGTCGCGCGAGAACCCGTATTTGGTCGCGATCAGGTCGGCCGAGATGCCCTGCGGCATGAAATAGGACGGCACTGCCATCGAGGGGTCCATCGGCCAGGCGCCGCCGGAGGCGCCGATGCCGACGCGGCTCATCGATTCGGCGCCGCCGCCGATCACGAGCTCATGCTGGCCGCTCATGATCTGCGCGGCGGCGAAGTTCACGGCATCGAGGCCGGAGGCGCAGAAGCGGCTGATCTGGATGCCCGGGACCGCCTCGCCGAGACCCGCATTCAGCGCTGCGAAGCGCGCGATGTCCGAGCCGGCCTCGCCGACGGGATCGACCACGCCCAGGATGACGTCGTCGACGGCATCTTCCGGAATGTTGTTGCGGTCCTTCAGCGCCTTCAGCGGCACGGTGGCGAGCGCGAGCGCGGTCACCTCATGCAGCGAACCGTCCGCTTTGCCGCGGCCGCGGGGAGTACGCACGTGGTCGTAGATAAAGGCCTCAGGCATCACGCCCTCCTCATCTGGCAGGATTTGTTCTTGTCCGTGTTCTTGGCAGTGTCCGACGCCGGCGCGTGAGCCGCACCAGCGTCCGTCTTGGCATCAGAAGGCTTCCGCCGGCAGTTCCATCACGGTCGCGCAGCCCGTCTGGAGACGGGCAAGATGCGCCGCCGTCTCGGGCAGCACGCGCTCCATGAAGAAGCGGCCGGTCACCAGCTTGGTGGTGAGATAGGTCGAGCTATCACCGGCCGCAATCTTGTCCTGCGCGACCTTGACCATCTTCGCCCACATGTAGCCGAAGGTGACCAGCGCGAAGAGGTGCATGTAGTCGGTCGCGGCGGCACCGGCATTGTCGGGCTTGGTCATCGCATTCTGCATCAGCCACGTCGTGGCCTGCTGCAGGTGACCGAGCGCCATCGACAACGGCGTCACGAACGGCTTCATCGCGTCATTGCCGCCGTGCTCCTTGGCGAACGAGCCGACCTCGGCGAAGAACGCCATCACGGCGCGGCCGCCGTCACGCGGCAGCTTGCGGCCGACGAGGTCCAGCGCCTGGATGCCGTTGGCGCCCTCGTAGATCATGGCGATGCGCGCATCGCGCACGAACTGCTCCATGCCGTGCTCGGCGATGTAGCCATGGCCGCCATACATCTGCTGCGCCTGGACGGCATTGGCGAAGCCCATGTCGGTCATGTAGCCCTTCATCACCGGGGTCATCAGGCCCATGTGATCATCGGCGACCTGGCGGTCCTTCGGGTCCTGCGAGCGATGCGCGACGTCGCTCTTCAGCGAGGTCCACACCACCATGGCGCGGGCGGCCTCGTTGAAGGCGCGGATCGACAGCAGCGTGCGGCGCACGTCGGGATGTACGATGATCGGATCGGCCGCCTTGTCCGGCGCCTTGGCGCCGGTCAGCGAACGGCCCTGGATGCGCTCGCGCGCATAGGCGACCGCGTTCTGATAGGCGACCTCGGACTGCGCGAGCCCCTGCACGGCGACGCCGAGCCGGGCCTCGTTCATCATCACGAACATGCCCTGCATGCCCTTGTTCTCTTCGCCGATCAGCCAGCCGGTGGCGTTGTCGTAGTTCATCACACAGGTCGAGTTGCCGTGGATGCCCATCTTGTGCTCGATCGAGCCGCAGCTGACGCCGTTGCGCGCGCCGACGCTGCCGTCCGAATTGACCAGGAACTTCGGCACCACGAACAGCGACACGCCCTTGATGCCGGCGGGCGCACCCTCGACGCGGGCGAGCACGAGGTGGATGATGTTGGGGGCCAGATCATGCTCGCCGGCCGAAATGAAGATCTTGGTGCCGGTGATCCTGAAGCTGCCGTCGGCTTGGCGCACCGCCTTGGTGCGGAGCAGGCCGAGATCGGTACCGCAATGCGGCTCGGTGAGATTCATAGTGCCGGTCCATTCACCGGCGACCATCTTGGGCACGTAGGTCTTCTTCTGCTCCTCGTCGCCGTGCACGATGAGCGCCGCGGTCGCGCCCATGGTGAGACCGCCATACATCGCGAACGCCATGTTGGCTGAGCACTGGAATTCGTTGACGGTCTGGCTCAAGGTCACCGGCAGGCCCTGCCCGCCATATTCGGTCGGCGCCGACAGCCCGAGCCAGCCGCCCTCGGTGACCTGCTTGTAGGCTTCCCTGAAGCCCTTCGGCGTGGTCACGCTGCCGTCATCGTGGCGCTTGCAGCCTTCGAGGTCGCCTGTGCGATTGAGCGGCTGCAGCACCTCCTCGGCAAGCTTGGCCGCCTCGCTGATGATCGCCTCACGCACATCCGACGAGGCATCGGAGAAACCGGGCAGATTATCGTAACGGTCGATCTGGAACACGTCGTTGAGCAGGAAGGTGACATCTTCCACGGGGGCTTTGTAGATCGGCATCGGAGTCTCCGGCAGGAAGGCTGAAGTTTCAGGCTGGGAATGTCTCGGACGCGGCAACCATTTTGGCCGCGGACTGTAGCGATTTCTCTGGAGTTGCGGCAGCACTTACTTTGGGGCCGTGCGGCCGATGGTCACGGCTTGGTCAAGACGGCTTACTCATTGCGGCCAGTTGCTCGGCCATCAGGCGATGCAGCAGATTGATCGCCTTCAACGGCCGGACCATGACCTTAAAGTGCGTGATGCGCCCCTCGCCATCGAAGCTGATGATGTCGACGCCGTTGAGCCTGATGCCCTCGATCTCGTTCTCGAATTCGAGCACCGCGCCTGTGGCATTGCGCCACTCGCCGACATACTTGAATCCCGGACCGCCTAAGACTTTCTCAGCACTCGCGAGATATTTGAACGTGATGTCGCGGCCGCGCTGCGGCGTGTTCACGACGGGACTTTCGAACACGGCGTCGGGGTGCAGCAGCTCCCGCAGCGCGCCGAGATCGTGAGACCTCATATAGCCGTACCATCCATCGAGGCCGGTCGTTGTCATGCCGGTCGTTGTCATTGGGCGTCTCCTCGGGGCGGAACAGGCCAGCACCACATCCACCCCATATGCACATTGACGCATATGCGCCAGTGTGCATAATGTCAAGCGTGGAACGGGGCAGAACACGATCAGAAAAACGGGAGCAGTTTCCGGCCATGGCCCTTGGCGATGCAATCCTCGCCTGCCTCACTGAACATCCGATGACGGGCTACGAGCTCGCCAAGACGTTCGATTCCTCGATCGGGTTCTTCTGGAAGACCGACCACCAGCAGATCTATCGCGAGCTGTCGCGGCTGCGTGACCGCGGCTACATCCAGGGTCGCGAGGTGGTGCAGACCGGCAAGCCGAACAAGCTCGTCTACACCCTGACGCCCGAGGGGCGCGCAGCCTTCCGCAGTTGGGCTGCGCGGCCGAGTACACCGGCCTCGGTCAAGGACGATCTCCTGGTCCGCCTCTATGCGCTGGGTGCTGCCGATATCGCCCCGATCCGGGCCGACCTGATGGCGCGGCTCGAGCATCATCGCGACCGCGCCGAGCGCTACGACCGTATCCTCAAGAAGCACTATGTGGACGGCAGCGTGGCGCCAGGCGACATGGGTAAGCTGCTCAACCTGCGCCTCGGACTGCGCCACGAGCGGATGGTGGCGGAATGGTGCGAGGAGGCGATCACGGCCTTGTCGGCCATCTCCACCACCGACAGCGTGCGGCCGCTCGACGCATCACCGCGGGAAAATGCGGGCTGATACGCGTCGTTCGCTAGGCGCAAAACTTCTGACCGCGCCAGCGGTAAACTTAACCCGTTATTTACCGTAAAAGTCAAAAGTCGGGACCTGGAGCAGACGATCTGCGCGGTTCCGTTCATGTTCAATTCCGGGACGCGTGGGGAGGCTGGAGGCGCTTGGTGGAGCGCTGGAAGCAAAACCGGACGAGACATGAATTCGCGCGTACCGTGGAGTAATGAAGGCATCGACCCGTCCGTCCGCGATAGGGCCGAGGCCGCGGCGCAACGCGCCGGAATGACGCTGAACGACTGGATCAACTCCACGCTCGGCGCATCTGCCCCGCCCGACTTCCGCAGCAGCCACGCGCCGCGCAGCGCCCCGCCGGCCAGTCGGGACAGCCGCGAGGTCAGCGACATCCATCAGCGGCTCGACTCCATCGCACGGCAGATCGAACAGATGTCGCGGCCCGGCGCGCGCAAAGACAATCCCCGCGACGAGCAGGGCGTGGCACGCCAGCTCAACGACGCCATCTCCCGGCTCGATGCCCGGCTGTCACAGATCTCGACGCCGCTGCGCAAGTCCGCCACCGAAGACCACTACCGTGGTCCTGATGGCGTCGAGCGCGCTGCCGCGCAGCTCTATCGCCCGGCAGCACCGCTCAGCGCCGGATCGTTCGACG
>JBARNF010000441.1:0-18700 GCA_049802835.1 Bradyrhizobium sp. | reverse complement strand
ATCTCGCGCGAGCGCTCGTTGAGCTGCGCCAGTCCGGCCGGCGGTGTCATGAGGTTGATCGGATCGTGGTGGGCCACCAGAGACTCTCCCGCCTAGTTGCTTATAATCTGTCCATGCGGCGGCTCGGTGGCAAGCGGGTCATGAGGCCCCCGGCGTGATAAGGCCTTGCCGCTGCCGGCCCCGGCTCCTACAAGGCCGGTAAATGTCGTCTTTTGCCCTTTTTCACGGAGAGAATCATGCGGCCGAGCCGCCGTGCACCGGATGAATTGCGGGCCGTGAGCCTGGAACGCGGCGTCGTCAAGTACGCCGAGGGCTCCTGCCTGGTGAAGTTCGGCGACACCCATGTGCTGGTCACCGCCACGCTGGAAGACCGGCTGCCACCCTGGCTCAAGGGCCAGGGGCGCGGCTGGATCACGGCCGAATATGGCATGCTGCCCCGCGCCACCCTCGAACGGACCCGGCGCGAGGCCTCCGCCGGCAAGCAGACCGGCCGCACGGTCGAGATCCAGCGGCTGATCGGCCGCTCTCTGCGCACCGCGATCGACCTGGAGGCGCTCGGCGAGCGCCAGATCACCGTCGACTGCGACGTGCTCCAGGCGGATGGCGGCACCCGCACGGCGTCGATCACCGGGGCCTGGGTGGCGCTGGCCGATTGCATCACCTGGATGAAAACGCGCAACATGATCAAGACCGAGGTGCTGCGCACCAACGTCGCCGCGATTTCCTGCGGCATCTATAACGGTACGCCGGTGCTCGATCTCGACTACGCCGAGGATTCCGAGGCCGAGACCGACGCCAATTTCGTCATGACCGGCGACGGCCGCATCATCGAGGTGCAGGGCACGGCGGAGAAGACGCCGTTCACCGAGGCCGAGTTCCTGGCGCTGATGGCGCTGGCGCGCAAGGGCGTGGCGCGGCTGGTCGATCTGCAGAAGATGGCGGTCGCGTGAGCAATCCGCACCGCAAGCTCACCGGTCGCATCGTCATCGCGACCCACAATCCCGGCAAGCTTGCCGAGATGCGCGAGCTGCTGGCGCCCCATGGCATCGAGGCGGTCTCCGCCGGCGAGCTCGGGCTGGGCGAGCCCGACGAGACCGGCGACACCTTCCACACCAATGCCCGTATCAAGGCGGTGGCGGCTGCAGAGGCGGCGCGGCTGCCGGCCTTCGCCGACGATTCGGGGATTGTCGTCCGTGCGCTCGACGGCGCACCTGGAATCTATTCGGCACGCTGGGCCGGCCCGGCCAAGGATTTCAACGCGGCCATGACGCGGATCGAGCGCCTGCTGCAGGAGCGCGGCGCAACCGAACCGGACCAACGCGGCGCACATTTCGTCTCGGCGCTGTGCGTGGCCTGGCCGGACGGCCATGTCGAGGAGGTCGAGGCCCGCGTCGACGGCACCTTGGTTTGGCCGCCGCGCGGCCATGCCGGCTTCGGCTACGACCCGATGTTCCTGCCGGATGGTCACATCCGAACCTTCGGCGAGATGACCAGCATCGAGAAGCACGGCCTGCCGCCGCTCGGCCTCGGCCTGTCGCATCGGGCCCGCGCCTTCGTGAAGCTCGCGGAGATCTGCCTTGACCAGCGCTGAGACGAACGCGTTCGGCGTCTACGTGCACTGGCCGTTCTGCCTGTCGAAATGTCCGTATTGCGACTTCAACAGCCATGTCCGGCATGCCGCTATTGACCAGGACCGTTTCGCCCGCGCTTTCGCCCAGGAGATCGCGACCACCGCCGCGCGCACCGGGCCACGCACCGTTACCTCGATCTTTCTCGGTGGCGGCACGCCGTCACTGATGCAGCCGCAAACTGTCGGCGCCATTCTCGATGCGATCGGCAAGCACTGGCGCGTTGGCGGCGACGTCGAGGTGACGCTGGAGGCCAATCCGACCAGCGTCGAGGCAACGCGATTTGCCGGCTATCGCGCCGCCGGCGTCAACCGCGTGTCGCTCGGCGTTCAGGCGATGGACGATGCCTCGCTGAAGATGCTCGGACGCCTGCATACGGCCGAGGAGGCGATGAAAGCCGTCGCGATCGCACGCGGCGCTTTCGAGCGCTATTCATTCGACCTGATCTATGCCCGCCCCGACCAGACGCCGGCGATGTGGACCGAGGAGCTGACGCGGGCGATCGGCGAGGCGGCCGAGCATCTGTCGCTCTATCAGCTCACGATCGAGGAGGGCACGCCGTTCTTCGGGCTGCACGCCGCCGGCAAGCTGAAGACGCCCGATGAAGGTCTGGCGCGGACTTTGTACGACGTGACCCAGGACGTCTGCATCCGCCACGGATTGCCGGCCTACGAGATCTCCAACCACGCCCGCCCCGGCGCGGAGTGCCGGCACAATCTGGTCTATTGGCGCGGCCAGGAATATGCCGGCATCGGTCCCGGCGCCCACGGACGGCTCGACATCGATGGCATCCGGCACGCAACGGCGACCGACAAGCGGCCTGAAGCCTGGGTGATGCGCGTCGAGTCCAACGGGCACGGCGTGATGACCGACGATGCGCTCAATCGCGAAGAGCGCGCCGACGAATTCCTGCTGATGGGGCTGCGCCTCGCCGAAGGCATCGATCCGCAGCGCTATGCGGCGATCTCGGGCCGTGCGCTCGATCCACGCCGCATCGCGCTACTGCGCGACGAGGGGGCCATCGCAGTCGAGGCCGACGGGCGATTGCGCGTGACGCTGGAGGGCTTTCCGGTGCTGGACGCCGTCGTCGCCGATCTCGCGGCCTGACGGCCGGCACACGGCGACAATTCCGACTGTTACGTCGCGCTGAAGCTCTTTGGCGCACCGGCGACGGCCTGCCCGCCGCCCGAACCCACGCGCATCACCGCCAGTCCGCGCTCATTGGTGCCGTCGCTGCGGAAGCGGAACAGCCCATCGATGCCGGCAAAGCCAGACGCATTCGTCAGTACGTCCGGCGCGAAGCGCTGGTTGCCTTGCGTCCGCGCCAGCGCCGCCACCAGCGCCACCGCATCATAAGCGAGCGTCGCCGTGCGCACCGGATCGCCGCCGAACCGTGTCCGATAACGTCCGGCGAAAGCGCGGAAGCCGGAAGGATCCGGCGCCGCATACAGGCCGCCCTGCAGGCTGGCGCTCGCATAGACCCGCGGATTGTCCCACAGTCCGGTGCCGAGCATCTGAATGTTGCGGAGGTTGGCACCGGCCGCGGTCAGTGCATCGGCCGTCGCCACGACCGAATCGCCGTCATCGGCCAGCAGCAGCGCATCGGCGCCGCCGAGCGACTGCGCCACCGTGCGCGCGGGCATGGTGCGGTCGCCGGAATATTTCTCGAACGCCACGATGCGTCCGCCGCGGCGGCTGACGGCGGTCTTGAACGCACCTTCGACCACGGTGCCATAGGCGTTGTCGGGCAGCAGCGCCGCAAAGGAGCGTTTGCCGACGCCAGCGGAATAATCGACGATGCGGCTCGCATCGGACTCCGGCAGGAAGCTCAGCAGATAGACGCCGCGTCCGGCGACGCTCGAATCGGTCGAGAACGCGATCACCGAGATGTTGCGGGCGCGCGCCACCTGGGCAACCGCCGGCACCGAGCCGGCGAACAGCGGCCCGAGGAGGATTTCGGCGCCCTCGTCGCAGGCCTGCTGAGCGCCTTGCTGCGCACCCTGCTGACTGCCGGCATCGTCCTTGATCAGGAGCTGGATGTTTGGATTCTGAAACTCGGCGAGCGCCATTTCGGCGGCGTTCTTCATGGATTGCGCGGCCACGCCCGCGTTTCCGGACGCCGACAGCGGCAGGATCAGGCCGACCTTGACCTGACCATTGCCGGCGACCGCCGGCTGCTGCGGCGGTCCGGCCGGTGCAGTCGGCTGTTCGAACGGATTTTGCACGCCGGAACAGGCGGACAACAGCGGCGCGCCGACGATCAGACCCAGCGCAGTTCGCCGGGCAACCCAATGGGCTCCCGGACCGTGAGACTTGGGATGACGCGGGCCCACCATGACATCTCTTCGCTCGGCCGAGAACGGCCAGAAGTTCCCCAATCGCACTGCCTCCGGGCAATGCGGATTCACTCATATTGTCGACGAATAGTTAAGCAAAACAAAAGGCTGTCAGAACCACAGAGCCGATCAATTCGACGTTTTGCACGGCATATCCCCTGCTCGCACCAAACCGTTCCCGCTCCCACGAACACATGAACGGCTGTGGCATTCCCCGAGCCAGCCCTTTAAATTGTTCAGATGGGTGCAAAGGCAATCCCGCAAACAAAGCCAGGCGATGGCAAATCTTCCACTACGTCCGACTACGTGGTGGCAGGGAGCCGTATTGCGGCGCCAAAGGCACGGCCCGGCCTTCATCTGGTGGCCACGCCGATCGGCAATCTCGGTGATATCACGCTGCGCGCGCTCGAAACGCTAGCCGGCGTCGATCACATCTTCTGCGAGGACACGCGAATCACGCGACGGCTGACCGAGCGCTACGGCGTGACCGCGGAACTCGCTGCCTATCATGAACACAATGCCGAAGCCGTCAGGCCGAAAATCCTGCGGCGGCTGGCCGAGGGCGCGGCCATCGCCCTGGTGTCCGACGCGGGCACGCCGTTGATTTCCGATCCCGGCTACAAGCTCGTGCGTGAGGCATGTGACGCAGGTCATGCAGTCACCGCCCTGCCCGGACCTTCGGCGGTGCTGGCGGCCCTGAGCGTGGCGGCCCTGCCGACCGACCGTTTCTTTTTCGAAGGCTTCCTTCCGCCCAGACAACAGGCGCGGCGCACGCGACTAACGGAGCTCGCGCGCGTCGAGGCGACGCTGGTCGTGTTCGAATCCGGCGGCCGGGTGCAGGAGACGCTGGCCGATCTCGCTGACGTCATGGCGGGACGCCAGGCTGCAATCTGCCGCGAGCTCACCAAGCTGCACGAGGAGGTCCTGCGCGGTGCCATCTCCGATCTCGCGGCACGGGCAGGCGAGCTCGAAACGCGCGGCGAATTCGTGCTTGTGATCGGGCCGCCGGCGCGCGACGCCGGCATCCTGAGCGACGGCGCGCTCGACGCCCTGCTCAGGGAGCTGTTGCAGAGAGCGAGCGTCAAGGACGCCGTCATGCACGCCGTCGAACTGTCGCGCCGGCCGCGACGCGAGATCTATGCGCGCGCGCTCGAACTCGCGAAGGATACCCGGCCGGGGGAAGCCGATGGCCAAGAGTGAGCGCGCCACGCCCGGCAAACCTGAAAAGACCGCCGCGCCCGAGCGCGTGGCAGCCTTCCGCACCGGACTGTCGGCAGAAGCGCTCGCCGCCGCGCTCCTGATCGCCAAGGGCTATCGCATCCTCGCCAAACGTTTCCGCACGCCGCATGGCGAGATCGACATCATCGCGCGCAAGCGCGGCCTGGTCGCCTTCGTCGAGGTCAAGGCACGCAATTCGCTCGACGATGCCGCCTATGCGGTGACGCCACGCCAGCAGCAGCGCATCATCGATGCCGCGCAGGCCTGGCTGATGGCGCATCCCGAACATGCCGAATTCGAACTGCGCTTCGACGCGATTCTCGTTGCGCCGCGCAGCCTGCCGCACCATCTGATGGCGGCGTTCGATGCCAGCCCTTGAAACGAGCTTACCCGGGACCTGCCCATGAAACTGAATGTCGCCGTCCAGATGGACCCCATCGCGCGGATCAACATCCGCGGCGATTCGACGTTTGCGCTGCTGCTGGAGGCACAGCGGCGCGGGCACGGCCTGTCCTACTACACGCCGGACAAGTTATCGCTGCGCGGCGAGGAGCTGTACGCGCCGGTGCAGGCGCTGACCGTGCGCGACCAGGTCGCCGACCATTTCACCCTCGGCGATCCCAAGCCGACCGCGCTGACCTCGTTCGATGTCGTATTGCTGCGGCAGGATCCCCCGTTCGATCTCGCCTACATCACCTCGACGCATTTCCTCGAGCGCATCCATCCGAAGACGCTGGTGATCAATGATCCCGCGAGCGTACGCAATGCGCCGGAAAAGCTGTTCGTGATGAACTTCCCGCAATTGATGCCGCCGACCCTGATCTCGCGCGATCTCGACGAGATCAACGCCTTCCGCGATCAGCACGGCGCGGTCGTGATGAAGCCGCTGCACGGCCATGGCGGCGCCGCGGTGTTCCGCGTCATGCCGCAGGACATGAATTTCGGCTCGCTGTTCGACATGTTCTCGGTGACCTTCAAGGAGCCCTGGGTGATCCAGCGCTTCCTCCCGGAGGTGAAGCATGGCGACAAGCGCATCATCCTGGTCGACGGCGAGTTCGCCGGCGCCGTCAATCGCGTGCCGGCCGCAGATGATCTGCGCTCAAACATGGTGCGCGGCGGCGCCGCGCAGGCCACCGATCTCAGCGCCCGCGAACGCGAGATCTGCGATACGCTCGGCCCGGCCTTGCGCGAGCGCGGCCTGCTGCTGGTCGGTATCGACGTGATCGATGGCAATCTCACCGAGATCAACGTGACATCGCCGACCGGCATCCGCGCCATCTCACGCCTTGGTGGTCCCGACATCGCGGCGCGCGTGTGGGACGTGATCGAAGCCAAGCGGCGCTGAGCTCGAAGGCGTCGAATCCGCATATAGCTGGGGATAAGGCTCACCAGGATGCCGGACAACGCGCGCTCCAGCACGTCCGCTCGATGGCCGAGGCGCTGACGCCGGCGCGATTCGTGTTATGACGCAATCCTCATGCGTCTCGTCCTGACCACCTGGAATATCAATTCGGTGCGCCTGCGCATCGACCTCGTCGCCAAATTCATCAAGCAGGCAAGGCCGGACGTGCTGTGCCTGCAGGAAACCAAGTGCATCGACGATGCCTTCCCGCTGAAGCGGTTCAAGCGGCTCGGCTATGAGCACGTCGCGCTGAACGGGCAGAAGGGCTACCACGGCGTCGCGGTGATCTCGAAATGGCCGTTCGAGAACACCCACGTCCGGACGTTCTGCGACAAGGTCGATTCCCGGCACATCTCGGTGTCGTTCGGACAGAAGGCGCAACTGGCGCAACCGCTGGTGCTGCACAATTTCTATGTGCCCGCGGGCGGCGACATTCCCGACCCCGCGCTCAATCCGAAGTTCGAGCACAAGCTGCAATTCCTCGACGAGATGAAGGCGTGCGAGCCCCTGCATCCGCGCGGTGATGACCGGCACATCCTGGTCGGCGATCTCAACGTGGCGCCGCATGAGAACGACGTCTGGTCGCACAGGCAGCTCCTGAAGGTGGTTTCGCACACGCCGGTCGAATGCCAGAAGCTGCTTGCGGCACAGACCCACGGCGAATGGGTCGACGTCGCGCGTGAGCGCATTCCGATGGCGGAGAAGGTCTATACGTGGTGGAGCTATCGCGCCGCCGACTGGACCGTCGGCGACCGGGGCAGGCGGCTCGACCACATCTGGGTGTCACGCGCGTTGAAGGATTCAGTCACCGACTTCCGTATCCTGCGCGATGCGCGGAGCTGGGAGCGGCCGTCGGATCACGTGCCGGTCACGGTCACACTCGACGTTTAGCCAGGTGGTCGCGCGGGACGCAGGACCGCCTCGCGCGCCCTCCTGAACAGGGTCGACGCGCGGCAGCGATGCCGCATCACGACGTCAGCTTGGCGCCGGCCATCAGGATGTCGCTGGCAATCCTGTTCGCGCGGTTGGCGAATTCGTCGCGCAGCCGCCGCGCCGCGACCGCATCACTCTCCAGCACACGCTGAAACAGGCTGCGCGAAATCCGCACGACGGTCGAATATTCCAGGGCCGTCGCGGTGGCCGGCCGGCGCATCTCGACCAGCAGCGCCAGTTCGCCGATCAGCATGCCCGGGTAGGCGATGATCTCGGCGCCGCCTTCGTCGTTGATGCGCAACGCCCCGCGCTGGACGACATAGCCGCAATCGGCCGTGTCGCCCTCGCGAAACAACGCCTCGTCACTCTGGATGTTACGTTGTTCGGAACCGATCGCGAGCATGCGCAGCGAATCGCTCCCCAACAGACGCAGCGTCGGGACACGCTCCAGCAGCGCAATATCGTCTTCGATCGACATCAAGGGCCCGGGGAAGGCAGAATGGAACAAGTATCATAAACGGCTGACCGCCATCCCCGAACGTATCACGGCACCAATTTGTAGCCACCGGCCTCCGTGACGAGAATCTCTGGATTAGCGGCATCTTTCTCGATCTTCTGCCGCAGACGGTAAATATGCGTTTCCAGCGTGTGGGTGGTGACGCCGGAATTGTAGCCCCAGACCTCCTGGAGCAGGGTCTCGCGCGACACCGGCTGCTGGCCGGCCCGGTAGAGGAAGCGCAGGATCGCCGTCTCCTTCTCGGTCAGCCGGACCTTGCGGGCATTGGCGCCGGTCAGCATCTTCGAGCCCGGCCGGAAGCTGTAGGGGCCCACCGAAAACACCGCGTCCTCGCTGGCTTCATGCTGACGCAGCTGGGCGCGGATACGGGCCAGCAGCACAGCGAAGCGGAACGGCTTGGCGACGTAGTCGTTGGCGCCGGATTCGAGCCCGAGGATCGTATCCGAATCCGTGTCGTGGCCTGTCAGCATGATGATCGGCGCCTTGAAGCCGCCCTTGCGAAGGGACCGCACCACCTCGCGGCCATCGGTGTCGGGCAGGCCAACGTCCATCAGCACCAGGTCGGGTGCATTCGCCTTGGCAGCGCTGGCGCCTTTGGCGCCGGTATCGACGGCCTGAGCCTCGAACTCGTCATGCAGCGAGAGCTGCTCCATCAGGGTGTCGCGCAGATCGGTGTCGTCATCCACGATCAGGATCTTGCGGGCATTGGCCATTGGTACAATCCTCTTGGTGGCGCCGGCGGGGATCAACATGATGGGCGCCGTCAACGGTGGGCAAACAGGCTCATCAACCCTGTTTCGTCTTGAAGTAGGGGGCTGTTACCGATTCACAAGCGCCCGACACTGTACTCCAGAATTGGGCAGGGATTGAGATGAATGTCCTGTTCGACCCTCGCGGCGGACCATTTGCCGACATTAAGGCAATTACCGGGCAATTCGTGGCGATGAAAAGGCACGTTATTTCATATCTTTATGAAGGGCGCCGGGTGGCATGCAAGCATCCCTGATCTCGATTCGCACCAAAGCGGGGTCGCGCCAGCGCGGATGGCTCCAGGTCTGGGGGCATGTGATCCCGGTCGCCCTCGGCCGCGGCGGCATCCTGGCCAACAAGCGAGAAGGCGACGGCGGCACGCCGCGGGGGACATTCCAGCCGCTCCGGCTGTGGTGGCGGGCCGACCGGCATCCGCGGCCGCGCACATTGCTGCCGGTCCGTTCGATCGGCCGGGAGGACGCCTGGTGCGAGGATCCCCGCGACCGACGCTATAACCGGCCCGTCAAGCTCGGTGACGGCCGTCCCGGCGACCGGCTGGCGCGCAACGATCACCTCTACGACTTCATCATCGAGATCGACCATAACACGCACCCCCGGATCGCCGGTCGCGGCAGCGCCGTGTTCCTGCATCTGGCGCGAGCCAATTTCGGTCCGACCGCAGGCTGCGTGGCCATGACCCCGCCGGCGATGCTGCGGCTGTTGCAAAGGATCGGGCCGCGCACCAGGATCGTCATCGCATAGGGATCAACGGGAGCAAGCACCATGGGCGCGCCGGACCAGCCGACCAGCGCCTCGGCGATTCTAGGTGAGCATTGGCGCGAAGGCCGCAAACTGGCGGCGCTGCCGCCGGACCTGCGGCCGCGCGACCGCGCCGAGGGCTATGCGATCCAGGCAGAGGTCGAGACGCAATCGCGCAAGCCTCTGTTCGGCTGGAAGATCGCAGCCACCAGCGAAGCCGGGCAGCGGCACATCAACGTGGCCGGGCCGATGGCCGGACGGATCCTGGCCGAGACGGTGCTGCCTGACGGCGGAACCGCGTTCATGGCCGGCAACGCGATGCGCGTCGCCGAGCCGGAATTCGCCTTTCGCATGGGGACGGACCTGCTACCGCGACCAACACCTTATGATATCGCCGAAGTGCTCGGCGCGGTGGATACGCTGCATCCGGCCATCGAGATTCCAGATTCGCGGTTCGTCGATTTCGTCACCGCAGGCGAGGCCCAGCTGATCGCCGACAATGCCTGTGCGCATCTGTTCGTGCTGGGCGCCCCCAGCGCCGCCGACTGGCGGGGGCGGGATCTGATCGAGGAGCGGCCACGCATTGCGCTCCGCGGCGAGACGTTCGTCGGCCATGGCCGCAACGTGCTCGGCGATCCCCGGGTGGCGCTCACCTGGCTCGTGAACGAGCTGCGTGGGCTCGGCGTGCCGGTGCGGGCGGGGCAGGTCGTGACGACCGGCACCTGTCATCCGCCGCTGCCGATCGAGAGCGGCGACGCGATGGCGGTCGATTTCGGCGATCTGGGGCGTGTGTCCGTGAAGTTCGAATGAGGGAAGCCGCCATCGCGCGCGCAGTGAAGCGATCCAGGGCCGAAAAAAAGAAGAGCTGGATGGCTTCGCTACGCTCGCAATGGCGAAACGTCCTCCGCTTGGCGAATCAGCGATGTCCGAAGATCGCCGATCCGACGCGCACATGCGTCGCGCCGAACTGGATCGCGGTCGCAAAGTCGGCGCTCATGCCCATCGACAGATTCGCCAGACCATTGCGGGCGGCGATCTTGGCGGTCAGCGCGAAATGCGGCGCGGGCGCCTGGTCGACCGGCGGGATGCACATCAGGCCCGAGATCTGAAGTCCGTAATCGTTGCGGCACAGCGCGAGGAAGGCATCCGCGTCGGCGGGCGCAATGCCGGCCTTCTGTGGTTCCTCGCCGGTGTTGATCTGGACGAACAATTGCGGATGCCTGTTCTGGGCCGCGATCTCCTTGGCCAGCGCCGCACAGAGGCTCGAACGATCCACCGAATGAATCGCGTCGAACAGCGCCACCGCCTCCTTGGCCTTGTTGGATTGCAATGGCCCGATCAGATGCAGCTGAATGCCGGGATGCGCCGCGATGAGTTCGGGCCATTTCGCCTTGGCTTCCTGAACGCGATTTTCACCGAACACACGCTGCCCGGCCGCGATCACCGGCGCGATGGCATCTGCGGCGAACGTCTTCGAGACCGCGATCAGCGTGACCTCGGCGCGATCGCGTTTGGCATCGCTGCAGGCTCGCAGGATGTCCTGCTCGACGACTTCGAGCGCAGAGGGTGACGACGAGGTTACGGGTTTCGATGGGTCTGGCACGATGGTGTCCGTGGGTCCGGTAGATTTGCGGGGTTGGCTGCAATTTTACGGAGTTCGAGAAAGGGTTCTTGAACCCTTCCCCATACCTTGCACGACCGGGGTAGGGGAAAGAAATGCCAAGCATCCGGTTCAATCGCAATAGAGTGAAGCTGAACCGGCTTTTGGGGATCCGCGCGCGTCTCGCGCTCCTAGCCGTGATCCTGGTTGCACCGCTGATGCTGGAACGCGCGCGGTCGCTGGAAGGCGCCCGCACCCGGCAGATCGCGCTCGCCTCCGACGAATTCTTCGGCCTCGCCCGGCAAAGCGCCGACATGCAGCGCGAAGTCATCATGTCGGTGGAGACGGTGCTCAAGTCGACCGCCTATGTCCGCGCGTCGGCCACCGGCGTAGGCCGCAGCTGCGACATGATGCGCGCGAGCCTGCCGGCGACGCTGCCCTGGATCCGCACTTTGATGATCGCCGGCCGGGACGGGCGCATCCAGTGCTCGACGAACAACCAATATGTGGGGCTCGATTTCAGCGACCGACCCTATTTCCGGGCCGCCCAGGAATCACGCGACTTCGTTTTCAGCGACTATCTGCTGGCAAAGCCCGCCCATATCCCGATCGTGATGGCGGCCTATCCCGTCGGCGCGATCACGGGTGAACCGGACGCGGTCATGCTGGCCAGCGTCAATCTCGAATGGATGTCCAAGATCATGAGCAATCTTGGCGGCCGTCCGGGTATCACGGCGGTGCTGATCGACAGTGAGGGAACCGTTCTGGCCACGCCGCCCGACCGCATCGAGCTGATCGGGCGGCCGCTCGACAGCGTGCCCTTGTTGTCGGCAGTGGCGGAGACCGCGATGAGCTCCGCCAAGTCGACCGACACGGTATCGTTTACGGCTGCGGACGGCTCCAAGCGCGCGATCACCTTCACGCGGCTCGCCGACACCGGGTCACGCCTGATCGTCAGCATCGATGAAACCCGCGTCACCGCGGCCATCGACCGCGAGATCCGGAATGCCTATCTGCAGGCGGGCCTGGTCTGCCTGATCGTGCTGCTCGGCGCGCTGATCGCTGCCGAGAAGCTGATCGTCAGGCCCGTCAACATGCTCGCTGCGACCGCCAAGCGCTTCGGTCACGGTCACTGGTCAGCACGCGTCGCGACCAAGAATTTGCCGTCGGAGTTCGTGCCGCTGGCTAAATCGTTCAATGCCATGGCCGCCAAGCTCGGACAGCGCGAGCGCGAGCTGATTGCCGCCAATGACAGGCTGACGGTTATGGCCTCGATCGACATGCTCTCGGGCCTCGCCAACCGTCGCGGCTTCCAGAATCGCATCGACGTGGAATGGACGCGAGCCCTACAGACCGGCAGTGAGCTTTCGCTGCTGATGATCGATGTCGACCATTTCAAGCTCTACAACGACACCTATGGGCATCCCGAGGGCGATGCCTGCCTGTCACGGCTCGGCGAGACGCTGTCGCGAATCGCCGGCACGACGACTGCCTTTGCCGGACGCTATGGCGGCGAGGAGTTCTGCCTGCTGCTCCCGGGGATGAGTGCCAAGCAGGCGCTCGAGGTCGGCGAGTGGGTACGCGCCGCGGTGCTGGAGCTGGAGCTGCCGCATGCGACGTCGATCCATCAATGCGTCACCGTCAGCGTCGGCGTTGCATCGACGCTGCCCAATGATTCGATGGCTCCCGCCGATTTGATCGAGGCCGCCGACGCCGCGCTTTATGCCGCCAAGCATCGCGGGCGCAACATGGTGGTCGCGCATGGCTTCGTCGATGTCGCGGATGAGAGAGGCACCGTGGCACGTGCCGGCTGAAACGGCGTGACCGCCGCCACGATCAGCCGACCGCGAGCTTGCGATCGAGCTCGAGCTCGGTGACCACGCGGTTACGGCCGAGCTTCTTGGCCAGATAGAGCGCACGGTCGCAGCGGTCGATGAGATCGGCCATCGATTCACCAAACTGGAATTGCCCCACTCCGATCGACACGGTGATCTGCGGCAGAACCTCGCCGGTCGAGCGCCGGGTGAACTGACAGTCGGCGATGGTGCGGCGAATCCGTTCGGCGATCGCCGTACAGCCTTCGAGATCGGTCTGCGGCAGCACGGCGATCAATTCCTCGCCGCCATAGCGCGCCGGCAGATCGTTGTCGCGCACGCGCTCGCGCAAAGCCTTGGCGACGAGACGCAAGACCTGGTCGCCGACGCCATGGCCGTAATTGTCGTTGAACTTCTTGAAGTGATCGACGTCGATCAAGAGAATGCTGAGCGGCTCGTCCTGCTCCATCGCCTCGATCTGGACATGGCGGAAGAACTCTTCGAGAGCACGGCGGTTCGGCAGACCGGTCAGCGTATCGGTGCGCGCGCGCTGCTCCGACTTGTTGAGCGAATCGCGGATGGTGTCGAGCTCACGCGACTTCTCGGCAAAGCTCGCTTCCAGCTTGGCGGCACGCGCGGTGGCTTGAGCGAGCTCGCTGACGAGATTCTCGATCAGGATTTTCGGATCGACGCCCTGCTCGCTCTGTTCAGCGACGCCGTCAATCGCCTCCATGTGCGTGCGGTTGTCGGCAATCGCAGCCGTCAGATACGATTTGGCGGAGTCCATCACGCCATGCAACTGTTGCGAGACTTTATGGACGACCGCAGCTTCAGTTCCCTGCTGACCGATATAGGTCTCGAACAGCGCCTGGTTCGTCGTCTTGTCGAACTTGCGCTTGTTGCTGACCAGGATATCGACCGCGCGCTTCAGGTCCGATGCCGAGCCCAACGAGTACTTGAACCAGAGATGGAAGTTGTTGGGAGTCGGTGGCACGCGCTGCTGGGCCATGGATCGCATGGCCTTGTCCGCGACAGTCGTCGCGTACTCGAAGTCAAGCTCGTCGAACGTAGCGCCGGACACGATGCGAAGTGATCCAAGATGTGGGCGGGGGATCTTGATTTATGCACTCAGTCTCCCATTCAAGTCTTAACCGTGCCTCAATCGAACCTCCGACAGTCCCGGCAAAGGGGTCAAAAAAACTCGCGATTACCGTCGCTTAGTTGATGCCTGAAATGGTATCATCATCTGCCGCCCCATTGACCGGCGTGCCGCTTTTGTGGCCTAGTCCGCCGTCTTCAATCGACGCGAATCCTCGAAAATTATAAGCGATTCCATGACATCCGAACGCTACAACGCCCGTGAAGCCGAGCCGCGCTGGCAGCGCCAGTGGGACGACAAGGCCATCTTCGCCACCAAGAACGACGATCCGCGTCCGAAATACTACGTACTCGAGATGTTTCCCTATCCGTCGGGACGCATTCATATCGGCCATGTCCGTAATTATACGCTCGGCGACGTATTGGCGCGGTTCATGCGCGCCAAGGGCTTCAACGTTCTGCATCCGATGGGATGGGACGCGTTCGGCCTGCCGGCGGAGAACGCCGCGATCGAGCGCAAGGTGGCGCCCAAGGCGTGGACCTACGACAACATCGCAGCGATGAAGAAGCAGCTGCGCTCGATCGGCCTGTCGCTCGACTGGGCGCGCGAGTTCGCCACCTGCGATCCATCCTACTACAAGCACCAGCAGAAGATGTTCCTCGACTTCATGCAGGCGGGGCTGGTCGAGCGCGAGAAGCGCAAGGTCAACTGGGATCCGGTCGACATGACCGTGCTCGCCAACGAACAGGTGATCGACGGCCGCGGCTGGCGCTCCGGTGCGGTGGTCGAACAGCGTGAGATGAACCAGTGGGTGTTCAAGATCACGAAGTACTCGCAGGAGCTGCTGGACGCGCTCGACGGGCTGGATCGCTGGCCCGACAAGGTGCGGCTGATGCAGCGCAACTGGATCGGGCGCTCTGAGGGCCTGCTGGTTCGCTTCGCGCTGGATCCGGCGACGACGCCCGCCGGTGAGTCGGAGCTGAAGATCTTCACCACGCGGCCGGACACGCTGTTCGGCGCCAAGTTCATGGCGATCTCGGCCGACCATCCGCTGGCTCAGGCCGCCGCCGCCAAGAACCCGGAGCTCGCCGCGTTCATCGCCGAAATCAAGCGGATCGGCACTTCCCAAGAGGCCATCGACACCGCAGAGAAGCAGGGCTTCGACACCGGCATCAGGGCCGTGCATCCGTTCGACCCGAGCTGGACGCTGCCGGTCTATGTCGCCAATTTCGTGCTGATGGAATACGGCACCGGCGCCATCTTCGGCTGCCCGGCGCATGACCAGCGCGACCTCGACTTCGTCAATAAACTGGACTCGATTAACGAAGAGAAACTCGGCAACACGCCGGTGGTCTGCCCCGAGGGCCAGGATCCGGCGAGCTTCGTCATCACCGATACCGCTTTCGACGGTGACGGCCGCATGATCAATTCGCGCTTCCTGGACGGCATGACGATTGCGCAGGCCAAGCAGGAAGTAGCGAAGCGGTTGGAGAGCGAGCAGCGCGCCGGTGCGCCGGTCGGCGAACGCCAGGTCAATTTCCGCCTGCGCGACTGGGGCATCTCGCGCCAGCGCTATTGGGGCTGCCCGATCCCGGTGATCCACTGCCCGTCATGCGATGTGGTGCCGGTGCCGGCGCAGGACCTGCCCGTCGTGCTGCCGGACGACGTCAGCTTCGACAAGCCGGGCAACGCGCTCGACCATCATCCGACCTGGAAGCACGTTACCTGCCCCCGATGCGGCGGCAAGGCTCAACGCGAAACCGACACCATGGACACCTTTGTCGATTCGTCCTGGTACTTCGCGCGCTTCACCGATCCGTGGAACGAGGGCTCGCCGACGACACCAGCGGTGGCGAACCGGATGATGCCGGTCGACCAGTATATCGGCGGCGTCGAGCACGCGATTCTGCACCTGCTGTACAGCCGCTTCTTCACCCGGGCGATGAAGGCCACCGGGCACGTCGCCATGGACGAACCCTTCGCGGGCATGTTCACGCAAGGCATGGTGGTCCACGAGACCTATCAGAAGGCCGACGGCACCTACGTCACCCCGGCCGAGGTCACCTTCGAGATTGGCGACAACGGCCGGCGTGCCGTGCTGAGCGCGACCGGCGAGGACATCACGGTCGGCCCGATCGAGAAGATGTCGAAATCGAAGAAGAACACCGTCGACCCCGACGACATCATCGCAACCTACGGCGCCGACACCGCGCGCTGGTTCATGCTGTCGGACTCGCCGCCCGATCGCGACGTGATCTGGAGCGACGAGCGGGTGCAGGGCGCGGCGCGCTTCGTGCAGCGGCTGTGGCGGCTGGTCAACGAATCGGTCGCAGCGGGTAAGGACGCCCCCTCCTCCCGCCCGGCTACATTCGGCCCGAACGCGCTGGCACTGCGCAAAGCCGCTCACGGCGCCCTGGACAAGGTGACCGGCGGCATCGAGCGGCTGCATTTCAACGTCTGCCTGGCGCACATCCGCGAATTCGCCAATGCGCTGGCCGACGTGCTGGCTCGGCCGGCCGAGCCGGCGCCGGACCTGGCCTGGGCGATTCGGGAAGCCGCCGGGATCCTGGTGCAGCTGTTCTCGCCGATGATGCCGCATCTGGCCGAGGAATGCTGGCAGGTCCTGGGCCAGGCTGGGCTGATCTCGGAGGCCGGCTGGCCGCAAATCGAACGAGATTTGCTGGTTGAGGACAGCATGACGCTGGTGGTCCAGGTGAACGGCAAGAAGCGCGGAGAAGTCACAGTCGCCAGCAACGCGCAGAATCCGGAAATTGAGTCTGCCG
Organism: Bradyrhizobium sp.; assembly: GCA_049802835.1. Classification (GTDB taxonomy): domain Bacteria; phylum Pseudomonadota; class Alphaproteobacteria; order Rhizobiales; family Xanthobacteraceae; genus Bradyrhizobium. Next base: position 1,861 of record JBARNF010000441.1, on the reverse strand, counting down.
TTTTGGCGCTCGATGCAGTAAAACTGACGCTGGATGGCAAGCCCGTCCGCAAGGTGATCATTGTTCCCAAGAGGATCGTGAATGTCGTCGGCTAGGTTTCGGATCGCTGCTCGCCTGGTTGCCGTGGCGGCGCTGGCCGGGCTGACGGCTGGCTGCTTTCAGCCGATGTACGCCGAGCATGCCGATGGCACGCCCGGCCTCCGCGACAAGCTGATGGGCGTGGACCTGCCGCCGGTCGACAAGCCAAACGCCTCCCCCGAGGCCCGCCTCGGCGTCGAGATTCGCAACGCGCTCGCGTTCAAGCTCTACGGCACCGCGACCGGCACGGCTCCGACCCACAAGCTGGTGCTGAAGTTCCAGACCAGCCGGTCATCGCTGATCGTCTCGCAGACCACCGGCCTGCCGACCACCGAGAATGTCGGCCTCGACGTGCAGTACAATCTGGTCGAGCTGGCGACCAACAAATCGGTCATGACCGGAACGACCTTCGCCCGCACCTCCTACGACATTCCCGGCTCCTACCAGCGTTTCGCCCGGCAGCGCGCGTTCCGTGATGCCGAGGATCGCGCCTCCGAGGAGGTCGCCGAGAAGATCAAGACCCGGCTCGCGGCCTATTTCACCGCGGGCACCTGACGCACGGCGGAAACCGCCGTGGTCGCATTGCGCGGAAAAGACATCGACGCCTTCCTTGCCAGACCGGACGCGGCCCGTCCGCTGATCCTGCTGTATGGACCGGATGCCGGACTGGTCCGCGAACGCGCCGAGGCGCTGATCGCCTCCGCCGTCGACAATCCCGAAGATCCATTTTCCGTGGTCAGGCTCGATGGTGACGAGCTCGCCGCGGAGCCGTCGCGGCTCGTCGACGAAGCCATGACCGTACCGCTGTTCGGCGGTCGCCGGGCGATCCGGGTCCGCGCCGGCTCGCGCAATTTTGCCAGCGGCGTCGAGACGCTCAGCGAGATGAATGTGCGGGACTGCCGCATCGTCATCGAAGCCGGCGACGTCCGACCCGATTCGCCGCTGCGCAAGATTTGCGAGAAGGCCAGGAGCGCGGTCGCCATCGGCTGCTATCCGGACACCGAGCGCGACCTCGCCAAGCTGATCGACGACGAGCTGCGCATCGCCTCGCTGCGCATCTCGCCGGAGGCCCGGGGGTCCCTGATGGCGCTGCTCGGCGGCGACCGCCAGGCCTCGCGCAACGAGCTGCGCAAGCTAACCCTGTTCGCCCATGGCGAGGGCGAGGTGACGCTCGCCCATGTCATGGCCGTCGTCGCCGACGCCTCGGAGATGAAGCTCGACCCGATCGTCGATGGCGCCTTCGGAGGCAGGCCGGACGTCGTCGAAACCGAATTCGGCAAGGCCATGATCGCCGGCACCTATCCCGGCGTCATCATTTCGGCCGCGCAGCGCCATGCCGCCTGGCTGCACAAATCGGCGCTCGCCGTGGCGTCGGGCACGCCGGCCTCGGCCATTCTGGAAGGCGGCTTTCCGCGGCTGCATTTCTCGCGCAAGCCGAGCGCCGAGACGGCGCTGCGCAACTTATCGCCAGCGCGGCTGCTGCCGATCATCGACCAGCTCGCGACCGCGGCTCTCGACATGCGCAAGCAGCCGGGACTGGCCGCGGCCATCGCGCAACGGACGCTATTGTCGATCGCTGTGAACGCGCGACGAAAGGGCTAATCGGGCTGCGGAGCGCCACGGCTGCTTCAAAAGCGACATCCAAGGACTGTGGCCGATGCGGCGCCCAATCTCCGTCGTCATTCCGGGGCGAGGCGCGCAAGCGCGGCGAGCCCGGAATCCATTGCGCTGCGCAGTCTGCCGGGAAATGGATTCCGGGCTCGTGCTACGCACGCCCCGGAAT
>JBARNF010000440.1:0-15498 GCA_049802835.1 Bradyrhizobium sp. | reverse complement strand
CCGGGTTGATGATTCGCACACTCGATCAAGGGCCATCAGCATCGTGAGAAAACACGACAATCCGTCAACCCTTTGTAAACTCTGTCCAACCTGATGCGACGGAAAAACGGTTTTTTCTGGCCATGCCGGCCGCCGTTCTTGAAATTCCAGTGCACGGTCATGGAATTAATGAAGGTGAACGATCACTCGCACACCCGCACGCGGCGGATCCGCCAGCCATAACCGTCCCAGAAGCGCTGGCGCTGCAGGTAGCAGGCGTAGCCGGGATCGGCGACGTAAGCCGGCCCACCGTAGTAAGAGTATCCGGGTCCATACGCGTAGCCGGGAGAGTAGGAGTAGCCGGGCCCGTAGTAATAGGGATTGCTGCCGGCGGCGATGGCGCCACCAATGAGGGCGCCGCCGAGCAATCCTGCCGCGACGCCGGCGGCGACACGGCCGCCGCGAGCTTCTGCAGGGGCAGGGGCGATCGCTGCGGTCGACAGCGTCGCGACAGCAGCCAAGGCCGCAATAGTCTTCCTCATGACCTCACCTCTCTCACTCTGGGTCAGCAGATCGCCCATCGAGCAATGCGGCAGGTTCCCATATCCCGCTTGAATGTTCAATGAACAGGGCTCGTCCCATTGGACGACCCATGTCCAGGATTTGTTCAATGCTGCGTTGCACAAAAATTGGTGAAGGTTGGGGATGACGGGCACAATGACCATCGTCCTGGCCGTCGGCCTGACCTCAGCCGTCTGCTACGCGCTGCTGGTGCGAGCAGACCGCAGGCGGACGGGTCGTCGAGCGGTCGTTGATACCACTGGATCCGATTCGGGCGGCGGGTGGGCCGGAGAAAGCGGGTTCCGCTTCTCGAGCTGGTTCAGCAATACCGCAACCGACGCGATGGGAAATCCGATCGATGGCGGCGGCTGCAGCGGTGGAAGCGGTGGTGGCAGCGGCGGCGATGGAGGTGGAGGAGACGGGGGCGGCGGCGATTGATCCGCGTCACGGCATGACTTTGATCTGCGACAAGTCGCGTTCTTAGATCCGTTCTAGGTCAGCTAGGAGATTGGAATAGCTTCAAAAGCGCCGTTTTCCCTTTGCGCGGGTCGGTGCCCATGACTATCGATACCTGATCATCGACGACTGGCCGGTTTCTCATGATTGTTTGTTCCTGCAACGTCATTAGCGATCACGACATCCGCAAGGCGGTGACGTCCGCCGACGAACTGCCGCGGAATCCCAAGCAGGTCTATGGCTGCCTTGGCTGCAGCGCGGAATGCGGACGTTGCGCGCGCACGATCAAGACCATCATCGATGAGGCACTCGGTCCCTGCGCGCGTGCGTGCCAGTCCGGCTGTCAACACGGTCATCATCATGGCCGGTCGCCAGCCCAAACGATCGAGGACGATATCCAGAGCCGGTTCGCGCTCGCCGCCTGCTGAGAGCCTTCGCCGTTGAACTCACCGCTTTCGCTGCGAAAATGCGCATGAACGGGGTCGTCTCCGCACTCCGAACCTGATATTGAGCCTCCGCGGCCTCTCACTTTTCGGAGCTTATGTATGCAGGGCGACCCCAAGGTCATCGAATATCTCAACAAGGGATTGCGCAGCGAGCTGACTGCGATCAACCAATATTGGCTGCACTATCGCCTGTTGAACAATTGGGGCCTCCTGGAGATGGCCAAGGTCTGGCGCAAGGAATCCATCGAAGAGATGGAGCACGCCGACAAGTTCACAGATCGCATCCTGTTCCTCGACGGCTTCCCGAACATGCAGGTGCTCGATCCGCTGCGGATCGGCCAGAACGTCAAGGAGATCATCGAGTGCGATCTCGCCGCCGAGGTCGCCGCGCGGGCGCTCTATCAGGAGGCTGCAACCTATTGCCACGGCGTCAAGGACTACGTCTCGCGCGATCTGTTCGAGCGATTGATGAAGGACGAGGAGCATCACATCGATTTCCTCGAGACGCAGCTCGATCTGATCGGCCGCATCGGCCTCGAACTCTACACCCAGAAGCACGTGGGCGGGCTCGAAAGCGAGCACTGACGTCGCACGTCGGGCAGCATTCCTTTTTTGGAATAGGGTCGATTCGAGGCTGAATGTTTCAGGTCTCGAATCGACCGTCCGGTCTGGTCGAGGCAACAACACTTGCCTCGTGCTGCTCAGTCGATGATGCCGAATTCCGTCAGGGGCAGCACCCAATAGACGAGCTTCGTCCCCGCGAACGAGCCCCTGAGCCGGTCGAGCAGCCGCCCGGTCTGATCGGCCTGCAGTACGATCCGCACGACGACCTCATCGGCATGTCCCTTGACCCGCTCTGCGGCGGTCCGCAGCCGCACGCGCGAGCCGTGTCCAGCGGCATCGGTGGCGGTGAATCCCGTCACCAGATCTGTCTGTTCACTGAGGTAATCGAACAGTTCTTCGCGAAGCTCGCGCGGGGCGATCAGCGTCAGGCAGACGGCTTGGTTCGTCATCTCGCCTCCTTTGAGGCCGCGCCGTAGCGACGATACAGGATCGGCAGCAGGATCAGCGTGAGCAGCGTGGACGACAACAGGCCGCCGATCACGACGATGGCGAGCGGACGCTGCACCTCCGATCCGGGGCCCGATGCGAACAGCAGCGGGATCAGCCCGAGCGCGGTGATGCTGGCGGTCATCAGCACCGGCCGCAGCCTTCGCTTCGCACCGTCGATGACGATGCGATCCTCGGACAGCCCATGGGTGCGAAGCTGGTTGAAATGCGAAACCAGGACGACGCCGTTGAGCACGGCAATGCCCAGTAGCGCGATGAAGCCGACGGATGCCGGGACCGACAGATATTCGCCGGTCGAGATCAGGGCCAGCACGCCTCCGATCAGGGCAAAGGGGATGTTGATGAGCACCAGCAGGGCCTGACGGACCGAGCCGAACGTCGTGAACAGCAGGACGAATATGAGACCGATGGCGATTGGCACCACGACGGACAGGCGCCCAGCCGCGCGCTGCTGGTTCTCGAACTGTCCGCCCCAGGTCAGCCGATAGCCAGCGGGAAGCTGAAGCTCCGCCGCCACCTTTTGCTGGGCGAACTGGACGAAACCGACCATGTCGCGACCGCGCACATTGGTGCGAACCACGCTCATCCGATTGCCGTCCTCCCGGTCGATCCTCACCGGGCCGTCGACCCGCTGAATGCGGGCGACCTGCGAGAGCGACACGTGTTGTCCGGACGGCAGCGTCAGCGGCAGCATCGCCAGCAGCGTCGGCGCCTCGCGCGTGGTCTCGCTGCCGCGGACCAGGATCGGCGTCCGGCGTCCGTCCTCGAGTGCGGTGCCGATCGTCCGTCCTTCGATCTGGGTCCTCAGGGAGGTTGCGATGGAATCGACGTTGAGACCGAGACGGCCTGCCTCCAACCGGTTGACGGCCACGGTGTAGTATTGCGCGCCTTCGTTCAGCGTGGTGTAGACGTCCTCGGCGCCATCGATGCCGGACAGGATCGTTGAAAGTCTTGCTGCGATGTCGTTGAGCTGTGCGATGTCCGGGCCGAAGATCTTGACCGCAACGTCGCCGCGGACGCCGCTGATCATCTCCTGCACACGCATGTCGATGGGCTGCGTGAAACTGAGCGAGATGCCCGGAAATCCGGTCAGCACGTCGCGAAGTTTCTGCAGCAAGGCTTCGCGATTTCCGCTCTGCCTCTGGTCGGCCGGCTTGAGCACGAGGAACGTGTCGGTCTGATTGGGGCCCATGGGATCGAGACCGAGCTCGTCCGAGCCGGTGCGCGCGATGATGCCGGCTATGTCGGGCACCTTCATCAAGGCGGCCTGCAGCCGCGCATTGATGGCGATCGATTCGTCGAGATTGACGGAGGGGAGCGTCTCCACGCTCACGATGACGTCGCCTTCGTCCATGGTCGGCATGAACGTCTTGCCGAGCCGCGTGTAGCCGTATCCGGCTACGAGCAGACCAACCAGGGCCGCGACGATCACCTTGCGTTCGTTCTCCAGCGCCCAATCGAGGGCGGGCGCATAGATCCGCTGCGCCGCCCGTATCAGCAGCGGATCCTGGTGTGATGCCGATTTGAGCGCGAACGACGTCGCGACCGGAATCACCGTCAGCGCGAGCAGCAGCGATCCGGCCAGCGCGAAGATGATGGCCAGCGCAACGGGGATGAAGAGCTTGCCCTCAAGTCCCTGCAGGGTCAGCAGCGGTACGAAGACGATGATGATGATCAGTACGCCCGATGCGACCGGCTGCAGGACTTCGCAAACCGAACGGAACACGATGTGGGCCAGAGGCGTCGTTTTGCCGGTATCGTGCTTGCTGAGATTGCCGACGATGTTCTCGACCACGACCACGAGAGCGTCGATCAGCATTCCGATCGCGATCGCGAGGCCGCCGAGACTCATCAGGTTGGCCGACATCCCGACTGCACGCATCACGAGGAGCGCAATCACGATCGCAAGCGGGAGACTGAGCGCAATCACCAGCGACGCGCGCCAGTTGCCGAGGAACAAGAGCAGCAGCACCACGACGAGCGCCGTCGCCTCGCCGAGAGCCCGCACCACGGTGCCGACGGCGCGATTGACCAGCCGGCTGCGATCGTAGAACACGTTGATGGAGACGCTGCTCGGCAGCGACGGTTTCAGCTCCTCCAGCCGGCTGCGCACGTCGCGCACGAGCTGTCCGGCATTGGCTCCGCGCAGCCCGAGCACGAGTCCTTCGACCGTCTCGCCCTTGCCGTCGACTGTGACGGCGCCATAACGGGTCAACGTGCCGATCCTGACGCGGGCCACGTCGCTGACCCGGATGGGAATGCCGTCGCGGGTGTCGACGACGATGGCTTTGATGTCGTCAATGCCATGAATGCTGCCCTCGATCCGCACCAGCGCGCTGTCCTCGCCCTGGTTGACACGGCCAGCGCCGTCGTTTCGGCTGTTGGCCTCGATGGCCCGGCGAAACACCTCGTAGGAAATTCCCCGGGCCGCCAGTGCATCGTTGCGCGGAACGATCTCGAAAGCGCGGACGTAGCCGCCCAGCGCATTGACGTCGGCAACGCCGGGGACCGTGCGCAGCGCCGGCCGGATCACCCAATCGAGGAGACTGCGGCGCTCGGCGAGCGAGAGCTCGGGGCTGTCGATCGTGAACATGAACATTTCGCCGAGCGGGCTCGTGATCGGCGCCAGGCCGCCGCTCACACCGTCGGGGAAATCGCGCGAGATGTTCGATAGCCGTTCCGACACCTGGTTGCGCGCCCAGTAGATGTCGGTGCCGTCCTCGAAGTCGACGGTAATGTCGGCCAGTGCGTATTTGGTCGTTGATCGCAGGATCTTCTTGTTCGGAAGGCCGAGCAGTTCGAGCTCGATTGGCACCGTGATGCGCTGCTCGACCTCCTCAGGCGTGAGGCCTGGCGCCTTCATGATGACCTTCACCTGAACCGGCGAGACATCCGGAAAGGCGTCGATCGGCAGACTGGGCAGGAACACGGCGCCTGCACCAACCAGGAGCAGCACGCTCAGGACGACGAACAGTCGCTGTGACAGCGCAAATGCGACGAGCCCTTGCAGCATTTATTGCCCCAGCCGGGAGAGAATGCCGCGCAGCGCCGAGATGCCGCCGATCGCGATGTCGTCTTTGTCCGTGATGGGGCCGGAAACCACGACGTGATTTTGGTCCTCCGCGAGCAGCGTGACCGGGAGCTGCCGGAAGCCGCCTTCGATCGCGACGAAGATCGATGTCTGTTCGCCGCGCCGGACCAGGCCGCTGTAGGGGATTTCCCACGCACTTTCTCCGGCGGACATGAAGCTGATGCGCGCCGCCGCAGTCTGTCCGGAATGCAGTTCGCCATTGTTCGGAATCTCGGCGCGCACGAGGATCGTCTGGGTTGCCGCGTCGGTCGTCTCGGAGACCAGGATGACCTGACCCGGGGTCGCGTAGCCGTCGATGTCGACCTTTGCGCCCGTTCTGATCGCGCCGATGTTCGTGGCCGGGATCGCGATCTCGGCCCATAGCGGCGACAGCCGGGCGAGTTTCACCAGGGGCGCGGCTTGCTCCAACCGTTGGCCCGGGGAAACCGCAATCTCGACGACGGATGCCGCCCGGGGCGCGGCGACGGTCAGCGTCGCGCTGATGGCGGCCTCGTTGCTAAGGCGCGCGATCGAATCGTCCGACAGCCCGCTGAGATGAAGCATCTGCCGACGTTCCGCGACCGCGATGCTGGCCTGGCGCGCCTCCGTCTGGCTGGATTCCAGCACGCGTTGCGGAACCGCCTTGCCTTCGAACAGGTCGGCATTCCGCTTCAGCTGCTGGACGGCGAGAACCTCCTGCGCGAGCGCATGCAGATAGTCGCGTTGAAGCGACACGAAGCTCGGGCTTTCCAGCGTCAGAAGCGGTTGTCCGACCGTCACGCGGTCGCCCCTCGCCACCGCCAGATTGGTGACCATGCCGGAGACGGGAGCGCTCACCACCCACAATTGCGGCGTCGGAATTACGATCTGGGCTGGGTAGGGGAGCGTCTTGTCCAACCGGCTGGAGATCGGATGCGTGACGCGCACCCCGAGATTCTGGGCCTGGCTCGGCGTGAGCTTCACGTCGTCATCGGCCCATGCCGCGCATGATGCTGTCGAGAGTGCAAGCATGAGAATGCCGCGCGCCAGCTGGGCCGGGAGCCAGTGACGGCGGATGCGGGTACGCGCGGGCATGTCTGCTGACAACTTTCTGCTGTGAAAACGGCGCATCGTTTTACCTAGTTCCGCTGGATTTCGCCAATTTTGATCTGCGTCAATGGAGGCGACCACATCCGCGTGACCGCCGCGCGAAAGGCGAATGCCCAGTTGTCGCTAACGGTTCTCAGTTGCTGCATCGGAGGCTGCCGATCCAAGAGCCCGCAGCACCTCTCCTGCGCCAGCTTGCTAGCAGGGAAGCCGGCCCTTCGAAAGCTGCGTATGATGCCGGGCGTCCGTCTCGTCCTGTGTGCTTCGGCGGCTGCGATCATGGCCTGATCCGAGACGATCTCCCTGACGCACTGGCGGCGCGATCCTGCCGTCCGGGCCTGCCGCCGCATGACGCTGAGCGGCGCCGTGGCAATCTGCCGTGGACACCAAGTGCCGGCGTGCCTCCGCGACCCCACCGGCAGCGCAGGGTGTGTGATCGTATCATGACGTAGTCGGCAGTGGAGCGCCAACGCTCCGCCAGAGATCCACGTTCGTCCTCATTCTCTCATGCCTGTTAGGTACGCCGGCGGGCGCCGCGCCGGTGCCGACCGCATCGCCGTACGCGTAAACATCTCGTCTTGTTAGTTAGGCTCGAAAGGACGCGAAGTCCCTTATTCGGGACGCTGCGCACCTTAATGGCGCGTTTCAGCGTCGCGGCAGTTCACCGCCGTCAATTGCTCGGGGGCAATCTGTTCACGTCGCATCAAGAAGCGACGAGAACAGAAGGATCTCATCCATGCCCTCCGATATCACGCTCTCGGCAGCCACTCGTCAGAACCTGCTTTCTCTGCAGGACACGGCGCAGCTGCTGGCAACGACTCAATCCCGCCTGGCGACTCAGAAGAAGGTCAATTCGGCGCTGGACAATCCCGTCAACTACTTCGCTGCGCAGAGTATGACGTCCCGCTCGGCCGATCTCATGGCACTGCTGGACGGCATCTCGAATGGAATTCAGACCATCCAGGCTGCCAACCAGGGCATCACCCGCATTCAGGGCCTTGTCGACTCCGCCAAGAGCACCGCGCAACAGGCGCTCGCGGTCCAGAACACGGCGTCAGGCGCAGCAGCGACCGGCGCAGTGGTCGCCGCGGCGAGCGGCAAGTCCTTGCTCGGGAGCGGCACGGGAGCCGCCGCCGACGGCACCCACGATTTCAGCGGCAACGCCGCCGCCGCGACGTTCACCGTGGCGGATGCCTTCGGCAACTCCACGAACGTGACTCTCGACAGGACCCGTCTCGGCTCGAGCGTCAAGGACATTTCGAAGGTCACCACGACGGAGATCCTCACCCAGATCAACCAGCAATTGAACCAGGCCGGCGGCTTTGCAAGCGCATCCATCACCAACGACGGCCGCCTGACTCTGTCCTCGACCTCGACCGGCGCCGACGCCAAGCTGACCGTGTCCGGCGGCGGCGCGGGTAACACCGTCGACGTCGGCTTCGGGACCGGCACGATCACGGCGGTCTCCGCCAACGGCATCGATGCGACCGATGGCTCCAGCAAGGCGAGTGTCACCGGCGCTACCGTGACCGCACTGGGTACGGCAAGCAATTTCGACCTGACTGGCGGCGATGCATCGATCACGGTGCAGCTCGGAAACGGGCTGGCCAAGACGATCAATCTCAACAAGAACGCCGACCCGGCGCTCGGCGTGGCCACGCTGAAGGCGCAGGATGTCGCTGCTGCGATCAACAGGCAGCTCAACGCCGACACCGGAATCTCCGGCAAAGTGGTCGCGTCGTTCGATAACGCCGCCGGCACGGTCTCGCTGCGCACCACGGTTTCGGGGGGAGATCAGAAACTGACGGTGACGTCAGCCGCCTCCAGCACCAAGGATATCGGTTTCGGCACCGCGGGTGATGCGTCGAAAGCCCGGATGGGTGCGGGAGCCGGGGCGAGCGCGGCGAACGGCAACAATCAACGCGCGGCGCTCGCGCAGCAGTTCAACGATCTGCTGACGCAGATCACGATGACCGCTCAGGACGTGCGCTTCCAGGGCGTCAACCTGCTCTATCGCACCGGAAGCGATCCCAGGGAGAACACGCTACACCTGAACTTCAACGAGAAGGACACGAGCTACCTCGACATCAAGGGCGTCAAGTTCGATTCGTCCGGCCTCGGCGTCTCGCAAGCGACCGGAAACTTCGCGACCAATGACGAGGTCAAGACAGCGCTGAACCAGCTGATGAACGCGTCGTCATCGCTGCGTGGCCAGGCGTCGACCTTCGGCTCGAACCTGACGGTGATCCAGAACCGGCAGAGCCTGACGAAGAACATCATCAACATCCTCGATGTCGGCGCCAACAATCTGACGATCGCCGATCTCAACGAGGAGACGGCCAACCAGAACGCCCTCAGCTTGCGCAACTCCCTGGGCATTTCGGCGCTGTCGCTCGCCAACCAGGCTCAGCAGGGCATCCTGCAGCTGCTCCGCTGAGGCCTGCGCCGGCGCTGCGCGTCCGCTAACGGCGCGCGGCGCCGGTCCGCGCGTGGCCGCTGATGAGTCCCACGTCAGCGGTCACGCCGCCTCGGGATGACGAACCGACCCCGAAAACGACTCCAACCTGAAACGATCGCCACGAGGCACAGATGAGCATCTCCACCGCATTGTTGACGGCATTCAGCGGCATGAAGGCGCAATCCTACGCGATGGCCAACATTTCCGGCAACATCGCCAACACGCAGACCCCTGCCTACAAATCCGTCGATACGACCTTTTCCGATCTGATCGATGCGCGCACCGCCAAGCAGACAGTCGCGGGCAGCGTCGTTGCCCAGGCGCGGTTGACGACGTCATTGCAGGGAACGCTGCGAGCCACGGGCATTGCCACCAACATGGCGATCAACGGTCAGGGCTTCTTCGCCGTTCAGCAGAAGGCGGGTGACGAAAAATTCTCCGGCGTGTCGCTGTATACGCGACGCGGTGATTTCACGCTCAACAAAGACGGCTACCTGGTCAACGGTGCCGACCTCTATCTATTCGGCAACAATCTCGACCCGGCGACCGGGAGCGTTCAGTCCTCGGGTCCGATCAAGGTCAACAACGTCACTCTTCCGGGCCGTCCGACCACCCGGATCGATTACAGCGCCAATCTGCCGCGCACGCCGGCGACGGCGGCCGCTGCAGCGGGTGATACGGCGCCCTACGCGGTTGCGACGGCGGTGGTGACCAACGCAACGCTCGCCGCGCCGGATCCGGGCAAGCGCGTAGTTGCGGCGCAGTCGCAGGCTCTCCTCGATCGCTCGGTGCCAGGCCCCGCCTTGACGATCTATGCTGCCGGCGGCAATCCGGTGTCGCTGTCGACGCGCTGGGCCAAGGTGCAGGAGGCCAACCCCGCCAGCGTGCCGCCGCGCAACGCGATCTGGAACTTGTTCTACGCAGCGAGCACGACGCCGTCGAAGCCGAGCGATTGGATCAACGCTGGCTCAGCTTTCTCCTTCGACGGCTCGGGCAAGTTCCTGCCGCCGGCCGATGCCAATGTGGGCGCCGACGGCGGCGTCACGCTCGCGATCCCGCAGCTCACGGTGGACGGCGTCAATGCCGGCGACGTGACGCTCAACATCGCTACGGGTGGGCTGACCCAGCTCGCGACGTCGTCGAATGCCGTAACCACCAATACGCTCGGGCAGGACGGCTATCCGGCCGGATCGCTCAAGAGCCTGTCGGTGACAGCGGAAGGCACGATCGTCGGCACTTTCACCAACGACATGACCGCAAATGTCGCCGTGGCAGGGGTCGCGACCTTCGCCAACCCGAACGGGCTCAAGCCGTCGTCGGGCGGCAGCTACGAGCAGACCCGCGACTCGGGCCCGCCGATGGCCGGCCTCAATGGTGCAACCATCACCGGAGGCAACATCGAGGCCTCGAACAGCGATGTCGCCGGCGAGTTCTCCAAGCTGATCGCGACCCAACAGGCCTATTCGGCCAACGTCAAGGTGATGACCGCTGCGCAGCAGATGATGTCGGATCTGCTCAACGCAGTGCGCTGAGCATCCGGTCGGTCGTGCGGGCAGGGGGGGGATTCATGCTGACGAATGCGTTCAACACCGCGAATGCCGGCCTTCGGGCCCTGCAGGTTGCGATCGGAACTGTGTCGCAGAACGTCGCGAATGGGGGCGCCGCCGGCTATGCGCGGCGTGAGGTCTCCACGGTCGCGTCAGCGGGGGAGAACTCCGGCGTTGCAACGGTGAGGCTCGATCGGATCTTCGACGAGATGGCGTTGAAGCAGTTGCGCCTGGAGACCGCGCGCGCGGCGTCGGCCGCCGTCAAGGCAGATGTCCTCGCCAAGGTCGATGGGCTGTTCGGCAAGCCCGGAGACGCCACCGCGTTCGATGCGCGCCTGAACAGGTTCGCGCAGGCGCTGCAGGGCCTGGCGGCCAATCCGTCCTCGGTGGCGATGCGTGGCACGGCTCTCGATGCGGCCGCGTCGGCTGCCGACAAGATTCGCGGCGTTGCCGGCGCGGTGCAGGATCTCCGCGGCGGGATCGAGAAGCGGCTGGCGTCAGATGTCTCCGGCGCCAACGATCTGCTCGCCTCGATCGCGCGCCTGAACCTCAAGATCACCAACACCGGCGACGATGGCGCCCGTGCTGCGCTGATGGACCAGCGCGATCAGAAGATCCTGCAATTGTCCTCCTATCTCGAGATCAGGCAGGGCGGACAACGCGACGGCAGCCTGACGCTGATGAGCAGTTCGGGGGGCGTCCTGGTCGACCATGGGACCGCCGCGACGCTTGCTTACGCGGTCGGCCCGGGCGCCGGAGCGCCGGCTGATCCGTCGACGCAGAGCGTGGCGAAAGTCACGGCCGTGCTGCCGTCCGGCGGCACCGTCGAGCTGACGCCCTCGGCGCTGAGTGCAGGAAGGATCGCTGCGGGTCTTGAGCTGCGTGATCAGGTGCTGACACAAACGCTGCGCCGGCTCGACGATCTCGCTCTCGGAATGGCACGCGCGTTTACCGACAAGACGGTTGCGGCGAAGCCTGACAAGGCGGGAGGGTTCGAGCTTCCCGTGAACGAGCTCGCCAATCTGAAGGCCGGCAACACGATCACCATCACCATCGGCACCGGTGAGACGGTCCGCAACGTGATCCTTGTCGCGTCCGATCTTCCGCCGAGAGCGGTCGACGCCAGCCAGACCGTCGACGCCGCCGCGAGCGCGCAGACATTCACGATACCTCCCAGTCCGGCAACGGCGCAGTCCCTGGCGACGGCGATCACTGCAGCGCTGGCGACCGTTATCCCTGGATTGACGGCCACCGCCTCCGCCTCCGGCGGGGTCACGATCGCCGGCGCGGGCCTCCAGGGCGTCAGCGCCGTCATGACGCAGCCGCGGAGTGCGGCCGATATTGCCGGCGGCAATGTCTACATGCCTCTGTTCGTCGACGGAGGGGGCAATGGGCTGGTGACGGGCTCGCTCGACAGAGGCTCTCAACGCGAAGGCCTTGCCGGGCGTCTGGCGGTCAATCCGGCTTTGACCGGCGATCCCTCGCGGCTGGTCAATGCAGGCGGCCCGGCCGGTGGGACCGCGAGCTCGCGCGCGCAATTTCTCTCGGACATGCTGACCAGCGGCAAACAGGCATTCCCCTCTGCGAGCGGCATTGCAGGCCGCGTGCCCTACAGCACCACGGTGATGGGCTTTGCCCGGGACATCGTGGCTGCCGAAGGCGCCAGGGCGGCCGCAGCCAAGTCGCGCAGCGATGAGCAGAGCGCGGCGCACGCCAGCGCCCAGGCCTGGTTCGCGAACGGTGCAAGCGTGAACATCGATCAGGAGATGTCACGACTTCTCACTCTGCAGACGGCCTATGCGGCCAATGCGCGCGTTCTCACGGCCGTCCGCGAAATGCTCGATCTGCTGCTGCGTGCGTGAGGGATCATGACCTCCATTTCGGCTCTGCCCGGCGCCATGTTGACCGACCGCAGCGCGTCCGACTTGCTGACGCTCAAGCGCGACCTCGACGCGCTGACGACGCAATTGAGTTCTGGCCGTATCGCCGACACCTATGGCGGCCTCGGCAGCGCGCGATCCGACAGTCTGCAGGCGCGGGCGCTGCTCGGCTCGCTGATCGGCTACGATTCGACGCTCGCTGCGGTTCAGCCGCGCGTGCAGCTCACATCGGCGAGTCTTGGGCAGATCGCGAAGTCGACGACGACCTTGCGCTCCGCCCTGATTAACAATGCGGCCGACGCGGCCGGCAACACGGCGCTCGCCAAGGATTCGCTCGACAACGCCGTTGCCGCGCTCAACCAGCAGATCGGGGGACGTTTTCTGTTCGGTGGCCGCGACGACAGCGCGGCGCCGGTCGTCAACGCAGACATGCTCCTCAACGGCGACGCGAGCGATCCATCGCGACCGCTCGCCGGGCTGAGAACCCTGGTTGCCGAGCAGATCAAGGCTGATCAGGGCGATGGCAATGGGCGGCTGACCGTGTCGATGCCGGCGTCCGCCACCGTTCTCGTCCGTGAGGACGCGGATGCCGGCGCGCGCGCCAATTTCGGTTTCGCTCTCGCGGCTGCGCCGACCGCCTCCGGCACTTTCGCGTCGATCAGCCATTCGCCGAGCGAGGCCGAGGGCGCGGTGCCGCGCTTTGCCCAGGCGCCGGCGCCGAACGATCGCTTTCGTGTCGTCGTGAACCAGCCCGGCGCCGGCCAGAAGACGCTCGATCTGAAGGGCTCTGATTTGCGCAACATCGATTCGGCGGCTGCGGCCGCGGCGTCGCTGCAGGAATTGGTCGGAACCGGCAAGATCGCCAGCGTGCAAAGTGCGTCTCCGCCAGGATTGACGGCCTCCTTCGCCAATGTCAGCGCGCCTGCGTCCTTCACGGTCAAGATCGTGGCGCAGCCGGCGATCGGCGACACGCTGACGGTCAAGCTCGCGATGCGCGATGGCAGCGCGGCCACCCTGCAACTCCAGGCGCAAGCCAACCCCGATCCGGACTCGACGACTGCCTTTGCCATCGGGGCGACGCCGGGCGAAACCGCGCAGAACCTGTCCGCTGTCATGCAGCGCGCGCTCCGCCGCGCAACGGACACGGCGCTGGCGGCGAACTCCATCCTGCGCGCGACGGAGGATTTCTTTGCCGGTCAGGGCGAACCGGGCTTGGGACCACGGCGCATCGATTTCAGCGGCGCGACTCCCGCCTATGGTCAGCTTGCCTCGACCTCGACCGTGATCTGGTACGGCGGCGACACTTCGGCCAGCGATCCGCGGCGCTCCGTCGTCGTGCGCACCAGCGCAACGGGGACGCTGGCAATCGGAGCACGCGCCAACGAGGAGCCGATCCGTGCCGCGTTGGCTGGCTTCGCAGCGCTTGCGCTCGGCGACGCCAAGACGACGCCGGCTGCCGCGGAGCGATGGAAGGCGCTCTCCGCCCGTGTGCTGTCCACTCTCCCGCCGCGCGAGACGGTCGACGGACTGAACAACGAGTTCAGCGCTGCAGCCGCGACCATGTCAGAGGCGCAGGCGCAGAACAGGTCGACGCGTGCGATCGTGCAATCGCATCTCGATCACCTCGAAAATGCGTCCCCGGAGCAGCTCATGGTTGAGATTGTCGGCATCCAGAACAGATTGCAGGCGAGTTATCAGGTGGCGGCCATGCTCTCGAAGCTGTCGCTCGTGAACTACTTGCGGTGATCGAGCGAGGGTCGCGACGTGCGCAGACTCTTTCGCTTCAAATCGCGTCCACGTAATTTGCCGGTAAGGCACCTGCGGAACAAGGGCGTCATTGAACGAGCGACTCGACTGCGGCCATGACGCTCAGACTGATAGACCTGGGAGTGCCTCGCGCGGATGACGATCCGGCGCGGCTGCGCGCGTGGCAGGAGCTGACGTCGAGCCTGTTCGTGACCGACCGGGTCAGCGTGGCGCAGCCCGGCCGCGACCTCTATTTCCGCGGCTATCATCTCGACCGCATGCTGTTCTTCGATCACAGAGCCGGTGCGCATTGTGCGGAGCGAACACTGTCGCAGATCGTCGCACAGGGCGTCGATCATGTATTCATTGCACTCCTCACTTCCGGCGAGACGCGCATGGTGCGGTCGGATGGGGAAGTTGCGGTCAAGGCTGGCGACTTCCTGATTCTGGATCTCGCCCAGCGCTGTCAGTTCGCCACCGCGGGCATGTCCGCGATCCAGATCTGCATCCCGCGGCGCCATATCGAGACGCGGGTGGGGAGTGTCGACGTGCTGCACATGCAGGTGCTGCCATCGGGCGCCAATCCGCTGTTGAAGCTGATGGCCGATCATCTGCTCAACATGCGCGCGTGTCTCGGCCGGGCCGACATCGAGCAGAGAAATTGGCTTGCGTCGGCGGGCCTCGCGATCTGCAACGCCGCGCTCGCGCGCGTCGAAGGTGGCGCGGCCGTTCGTCCGGACATTCTTGCGATCCAGATCCGCCGCTTCGTCGAGGAGAATCTGAAGCGGCCTGACCTCGGCCGCGAGCTGCTGTGCGACCATTTCAATTTGTCGCGGACGCCGCTCTACAAGATGTTCGAAGCCGACGGAGGCGTCGTCAGCTACATCCGAAGCCGGCGGCTGACGCGTGGCATGAGGATCCTTGCCGGCATCGATGGCGGCGCCCGCCAACGCGTCTCCTCGGTGGCCTATGCCTGCGGGTATAAGTCGGAGAAGATGTTCAGCCGCGCGTTCCGTCGCCGCTATGGCGTGAATCCGCGCGACGTGTCTCGCACCTGCAGTAGCGTCGTCGTACGAGACAAGGGGACGCTGCTCGCGTCATGGCTGAGCAGCCTGTGAGCCGCGTTGTTTGATGGACGGCACGATCCGCGTCACACGGCATCGGCGGGGACGAAACAGCTGATGATGATGTCGCCGCG
>JBARNF010000439.1:0-5900 GCA_049802835.1 Bradyrhizobium sp. | reverse complement strand
GACTTTGACGCTTCTTTCGACGCGAACCGGTGCCACCTTTGCTGAATCGGTCCAACGATTCTCCACCATATTACGATGACAGTGCATGAAACTAAGAAGCCTGAAGGCGTTGCCGATGACGCTGGTGGCTGTGAATCCATCGGGGCGCCCGGACCACACCATTTCGCCGCATCGAGTCGCGTGACCAGGCTGCGGCTCATCGTCTCCGCGATGGAAGTTGTGGCATCAGGCATCGCCGTTGCTCCAGGATGCTCTGTATCATGTTACTTAGTTCCGTATTATTACGGACGCGATCCCGTCGGGCGCAGACGTTCTTGCTGATGAATGGTTGGCGCCAGCCGCTGCGTGTGCGCTGAAAGTAAGTAAATCAAAACACTATGTCCGGTAACCTTTGTTCACTGTGGGACCGAGGACATTATCGTGAAGCTCAATCTGAAAATCACATCGAAGCTCGTCATTCTCGTGAGCGTGACGATTGTCGGCCTGTGTGTGGCCGGTGCGCTCGCCGCCTATATGGTTAAGCGCCAGATGTTGGCCGAACGGACAGATCAGCTGAGAGCCATGATGGAGGTTGGGCGAAACGTTGCACTGTCGTTGCAGAAGAAGGTCGAGGCCGGTCAGCTGACGAAGGAGGCCGCGGTCGCCGAGTTCGTCAATCGAATCGAGCCGATGACCTACGACAACGGCACCGGTTATCTCTTCGTCTACAACATGGACGGCACGGTCGTTTACCTGCCCGGCTTCAAGGCAGGCACCAACCGGATCGATGTCCTGGTCAACGGCCTGCCTGTGACACGGATGCTGCGCGACACGGTCGCCAAAGCCGGCGAGGGCACGGTACATTATGATTTCGTCAAGCCGGGCCAGCAGGTCTTGACCCCGAAGATGTCCTATGTCGGGGGCATCCCGGCCTGGAACATGTTCATTGGCGTCGGTGCCTATTTGGACGATCTCGATCTCAAGCTCCAGCCGCTCATCGCGGCGATCGGCATCGCGATGCTGTTGATTGCCGGCGTTTCCGGCGTAATCGCCTGGCTGATCGGTCGTAGCATCACCCGCCCCTTGGGCAAGCTCGGTGCACGCATGAAGTCCCTGGCGGACGGCTCGCTCGATGACGAGATCCCCGGTGTCGGTCGCAGCGATGAAGTCGGCGCCATGGCAAAGACGGTGCAGGTGTTCAAGGACAATGCGGTCCGCATCCGCGGACTCGAGCAGCTCGAGACGGAGAACCAGGCTCGCGCGGCTGCAGAACGCCAGGCGACGTTGCAGAGGTTCGCCGACGAGTTCGAGCGCAGCGTCAATGGAATCGTTCGTTCGGTCTCGGCCGCTGCCACGGGAATGCAGGCGAGTGCGCAATCGATGACGGCGACGGCCAGCGATGCCAGTTCGCGGGCCTCAACCGTCGGCGCCGCGTCGGCGCGATCGTCGGATAATGTCAGCACCGTCGCGGCTGCCGCCGAAGAGCTGTCGGCCTCGGTCAGCGAAGTGCTCCGGCAAGTCTCGCAATCCAGCGAGATTGCAAGCAAGGCGGTCAGCGATGCGGAGCGCACCAACGCGACGGTCCAGCAACTGTCGAGCGGCGCCGAGAAGATCGGCGAGGTCGTGCAACTGATTCACAGCATTGCGGCACAGACCAACCTGCTTGCGCTCAATGCGACCATCGAAGCCGCGCGAGCCGGAGAGTCCGGCCGGGGCTTTGCTGTCGTCGCGTCCGAAGTGAAGGCGCTCGCGAGCCAGACCGCGAAGGCCACCGAGGAGATCTCGGCTCAGGTCTCGGCGATGCAGGCCTCGACCAGCGAAGCCGTGAACTCGATCAGCGCCATCACCGGCACCATCGGCCAGATGAGCCAGATCACCATGCGGATCTCGGCCGCCGTTGAAGAGCAGGGTGCTGCGACCCAGGAGATCGCCCGCAACATCCAGTCGGTGGCGGCAGGTTCCAGCGAAGTCAACGCTCATATCGGCGGCGTCAGTGCCGCCGCGGAGGCGACCGGTGCGGCGGCAAGCAATGTGCTGTCGAATGCCCGTGACCTCGACGGTCAGTCCAGCATGCTGCGCGTCGCCGTGGACGAGTTCCTGAGCAAGGTCCGCGCGGCTTGAGAGTCATGCCATCTCGGGCGGGATGATTCGGTTCGAATCGTCTCCACACTGCAGGTTTTTCGGCGGGTACCGATCCTTCGCGCCATGCGCTTCTGCTCATGCCGCGCGGGAGGCCGGGTCCTGCTCCGTGCGCTCGGACCGCGCGCGCGTTGGCCTGCGCAACGTTTTTGGATTGATTGCGGTCATCCGAGCCGCGTTGCCACATCTGAAGTCGGCGAGCGGCGGCATCATCAATATCGAGTCGATTTCGGCTGACAATGGATATCCATTCAACGCTGTCTGCTCGTCGAGCACGGCGGCGGTGATGGCGCTGACCGAAACCTTGAATGTCGAACTCAGGCCCGTTTGCGTTTTCGCAACGGCCGTGTTGCCGGGTCTCATCGCCGCCGACAGCTTCAAGAAACCAGATGCACCAGAGGCAATGCATCCGGGCGGATTCCAATTTGAAGTGCAACACCCCGTACATATATCGAGGGTGAGCATGGGACGCCACTACAGCCGATTGAGCGCGACGGAGTGTAAACGTTACGGTGACGCTGCATTTAGATGCCGCCGCCTCACCCCATTGTCGCCAGCCGCAGCGCCAGTGCGCACGCCCGCTCATACTCGTCGCGGTTGATCCATTCGTCTGTCGTGTGCGGCTCGTTCTGACCGGTTCCGAAGGTCGCGGTGGGCACGCCGTGGCGGACCATCCAGTTCGCATCCAGCCCGCCATTGCCGGCGCGGATGGAGGGGGCGCCGCCGACATCGGACACCGCCGCGACCGCGCGCTTGACCACGGGCAGGCTCTCCTTCATCCGGAACGGATGGTAGTCGGTCTCGGCCTTGAACTTGATGCGGCCCGCCTTGCCGTCGCTGTTGGTGACCTGCTTGGCGGCTTTCTCGAACGCCGCCTTGTAAGCCCTCGTGATCTCCCTGACGAATTTTGCATCGTGGCTGCGGCTCTCGCCGCGCACGTGGATGTAGTCGGTGACGACATTGGTGGCGTCGCCTGCGGGGCGGCCCTCGCCGCCGGTGACGGGGCCGACATTGCTGGTGCCGGTCCGAGCACCTTGGCCCTTGCCCTTCACCACCTTGCCGAACCAGCCGCCGGCTTTGACGTCGGCCAGCGCGAGCGCCAGGATCATGGTCGCGCTGATGCCGCGCTCCGGCGCGACGCCGGCATGCGAGGCGCGGCCGAAGATCTCGACCTGCCAGCGATCGGCTCCGACCGCGCCGATGGTCACGCCGGAGGCGGAGCTGCCGTCGAAGTTGAAGGCCATCTCGGGCGCGCCGAGGTCGTCGGTCTTGACGTGGCGCGCGCCCCACAGCCCGGTCTCCTCGCGCACGCAGAACAACAGCGTGATCGGCGGATGATCGAGCTTCTCGCGCGCAAGCTCCGCGGCCAGGGTGACGAGAATGCCGCAGCCGCAGCGGTTGTCGCCGCCGAGTGCGGTCTTGGCGGTGTTGACGATCTTGCGGCCCGAGATTTTCGGCTGCGCGCCCGCGCACAGCGGCACCGTGTCCATGTGGGTCATGAACATGATCCGCGGCTGGTTGTGCATCGTGCCGCGGCCGGGCAGGTCGACGATCAGGTTGCCGGTTTCGGTCGGCAGCGGAATGCGGCTGTTGGCGTCGTCGAGGCGGATCGCCTTGGCCGGCACTCCACTCTCCTTCAGCGCCGCCGCGATCTCGCGCCCGATCGCTTTTTCCCGTCCGCTCACGCCCTCGACCGCGAGGAAACGCATGAGGCGGTCGGTGGCGGCATCAGCGTCGACAGACATGAACGAATCCCTTCGGTGAGCAAGGCGCAAAGCATCTTTCGCGGTGGCCCGCCGCGCAAGGGGGACGGCCTGCGGATCTGCCGTTCGCTGCAGGATATTCTGATTTCCCCAGGCGATTGCCGGATGAGGCGAGCCTCGACCGGTGCAGACGCCGCGGCTGCCCGCTCCGAACGTCGCTCGGGGCAGGTTCCGCACGTCGGCGCGGGGCATTGTTTTGGAAACTTGAAGACCCAATTCGGTCCAGCCGCCATTATCAACCGGCCTTTGCGCAGCCACATCACGACCACGAGCATCCGATGGGCGCGACCCGCATGTCACGAGGATGCTGTCGCGGCGGCAGCGCGGCCTGATGCCGGTGGCCGTGAGGAGCGAACAGTGGACGGACAGCAAGCGCCGGGCGGATCCGGGCCGGTCAATGTGCAGCAAGAGTGTCACCCCGCGGCCGCGCGCGCCACGCCCAGGGTGTGCGCGGGACGTGCGCTGTGGCCGCTGCTCGGGCTCAGCCTGATGACCGGAATGGCCATCGTGCTGTCGTGGATGTTCGAATATGTGACCGTCGACCAATATCTCGTTCACACCGATGACGCCTATGTCAGGATGAACGAAGTCCCGGTCACGTCTGCGGTGTCCGGCCTCGTCAGGGATCTGCTCGTGACCGACAATCAGGAGATCGTTGCGGGGCAGGTTCTCGCGCGGATCGAGCACAGCGACGCGAACGCCGCGACGGTCGTGCTGAACGACATCATCGCTCCCGTCACCGGCGTCGTTGCCGCAAGCGGACTTCATGTCGGGGAATCCGTGACGGCAGATCGGCCGTTGATGGCGGTGGTCACGCCGGGCGAGGCCCAGGTCATCGCCGGTCTCGCGATGTCGGAGATCACCTATGTCGCCATCGGACAAGCGGTCACGATCGACGTGCCGGGCCTGCCCGCCGTCCGGCTCTATGGACACGTCGCGGATGCCGAACTGATCGTCACGGCGTCCGGCTCGCGATACGGCGAAGACCGGATCGCGCTGAAGATCAGCTTGCTGAAGGCTGCCATGCCCGCCGAATTGCGATCGGGCATGGCCGTCGGTGCGACGATTCTGACCGGCCTGACCGGGACGGAGCGAATGGTCTCACAGGTCCTGCAGGAGAGGGCGCTGAGAACCTGCAGCTGCGAGCAGGATGTCCGACCCGCGCCGGCGCAGCGGCGCATCTGACCATGGCGCTGCTGCGCGGTGCCTTCGATCAGCCGCGGTTGAGTTCCTGGACGCCGTCATGAACCTGGTAGACGACCTTGCCCTCGCGCCAGGCGAACAGGCTGCCGGGCTCGCGGCAGGCGATGCCGGCTTCCGGAATCAGCTTGTCGCACAGCATGACGATGATGGCTTCGAGCGGTGCGCTGGTGTCGTTCTCCTCGGTCATCCGGTCGATCGAGATCTCGCCGCCTTCGACGCCGTCATCGATGTGGACGATGAAGATCTCCTCATGGCCGGGGATGCCATGGGCCGTCACCCGAAACACTTCCCCCTTGTACTCGAATTCCCGAACCATCGTTTCCGCCCGTGATGAGTTTGTTGATTGCCGCTTCAAACGGGGACGGAAACTAGGAGCGCGCCGCGTGACGGTCAAGAAAAGTTGGTGTCGGGAATCCGACAAAATGCAAGACAATGCGAGGTCTTCTGATGCGGAGTGCCGCGTCGTGCCGTCGACTTGCTGGCCTCCTATCTCGTCGGCATCGACCGGCCGCTCTCGCAGAGTATCGCGAACTTAACGCGTGCACCGCCGGGCGGATCGCCGCGATGGCGGCAACGGTCGTGTGGTGTAAAGTGGCCGTCCGGCCGATCACTTCTGGTCAAGATGCCTCGTGGTCAAAGGCCCGTCCGTGGAAGCCCCCCGTTTGCAGAGTTGTTCATGACGGTGATAGCAGACCTGTTTCGCGGCCCGGTCGCGATCGAGACCTCGGCCCTGTCGCTGGCTGAGCACGGGCTGTATCCCGAGGAGCGCGCCCATATCCAGAATGCGGTGCCCAAGCGGCGCGCGGAGTTCGCGAC
>JBARNF010000438.1:0-2241 GCA_049802835.1 Bradyrhizobium sp. | reverse complement strand
GCCGATCCGTTCCGGGTGGATGCGCAGGCGCTGCAGGAGCTCGATGGCGAGACCCTGCGGCGCGGCTTGCAGGTGTCCGACGAAAATCCGCTGGTCGGCATCGACGGGCGCACCGACCTGCTGCGCCGCCTCGGCGGGATCGTCGCGGATCATCCGGACATCTTCGGCACGCGCGACACGCCGCGGCCGGGAGGCCTGTTCGATCATTTCGCGGGCCTCGCAGACGCCGAGGGGATCGCGGCGCCGACCATCCTGTCCGAGCTCCTGCTGCGGCTCGGGCCGATCTGGCCGTCCCGCCTCACCCTCGGCGGCGTGCCGCTCGGCGACTGCTGGCGCCATCCCGCGATGGCCGCCGCCGATCCGGCGAGCGAGCTGGTGCCGCTGCACAAGCTGTCGCAATGGCTCGCCTATTCCCTGATCGAGCCGCTGACCGCGGCCGGCATCGCCGTCACCGCAATCGACGGCCTGACCGGGCTCGCGGAATATCGCAATGGCGGGCTGTTCGTCGATACCGGCGTGCTGGCGCTGCGCGACCCGGCGGACGCGGAGCGCGAGCACGATGTCGGCTCGCCCCTGGTGGTCGAATGGCGCGCGCTCACCGTCGCGCTGCTTGACAGGCTCGCGGCGATCCTTCGTGATCGTCTCGGCATGGATGCGGCGTCGCTGCCGCTCGCCAAGGTGCTCGAGGGCGGCACCTGGGCGGCCGGGCGGTTGATCGCGCGCGAGCGCCGTGCCGACGGCTCACCCCCGATCCGGGTGGCGAGCGACGGCACGGTATTCTGAGCAAGGCATTCCGAGCAAAAGGCGTAAGGGTCCGGGGGAATGATGAAAGGCGTCACACTCGTCAGCCATCCGCTTGTGCAGCACAAGCTGACGCTGATCCGCGACAAGGACCGTTCGTCCAAGTCGTTTCGCGAGCTTCTCAAGGAGATCGGGATGCTCCTGTGCTACGAGGTGACGCGCGATCTGCCGCTGACGGCGGTCGAGATCGAGACGCCGCTCGCGCGCATGACGTCGCACCGCATCGCCGGCAAGAAGCTGGTGTTCGCGCCAGTGCTGCGCGCCGGCGTGACCTTCGCCGAAGGCATGCTGGATCTCGTCCCGGCGGCGCGCATCGCCCATGTCGGTCTCTACCGCGAGCCGGAGACCTTCGTGGCGATCGAATATTTCTTCAAGGCGCCGTCCGATCTCGCCGAGCGCCTGGTGATCGTGGTCGCGCCCATCCTCGCCACCGCGAACACGGCGGTGGCCGCCGTCGACCGGCTCAAGGAACGCGGCGCCAAGGAGATCCGCCTCGTCTGCCTGCTCGCGGCGATGCCGGGCATCGAGCGCATGCGCGGCATCCATCCGGACGTGCCGATCTGGACCGCGGCGATCGACGATACCCTCGACGAGCGCGGCTATATCGTGCCCGGTCTCGGCGATATCGGCGATCGCGCCTACGGCACCAAATAGGCGCGACCGCCCGTTCGGTTGCTACCGCACCGGCTTGCCCGCCGGCAGATTAGGATAGAGGTCGTCCGGCAGCGTGGCGATGTAATCGAGCACGGCCGAGGCCGGCACGACGTCGGCGTATTTCGCGTGCAGATCGCACAGGCTGACGGCGTGGCTCACCTGGCTGCGGTCGAAGCAGCCGTCCTCGGCCACGGCGACGCGCAGATTGTGGCTGAAGGCGTCGATCGCGGTGGCGCGCACGCAGCCACTGGTGGTCGTTCCCGTCACGATCACGCTGTCGCAGCCGAGCAGAGTGAGATAGCTCAGCAGGTTGCTGCCGAAGAAGCCGCTCGGCTTCTGCTTCTTCACCACGATGTCCTGCGGCTGCGGCGCGATCTCGGCGACGATCTCGTTGGCGTCGAGATTGCCCTGCGCCCGCGGTGCGGATTCCTCCGAGCGCGTGTTCTTCCACGCCCAGCTTCCCGCATCCCAGTTGTCCGGCCGGGCTTGCCCAGTCGTGTAGATGACGGGCAGACGCTTTCCCCGGAAACGCTCGGCCAGCGTCTTGATCACCTGGATGCCGTCCCAGCTTTCTGCGCCGCAGGAATTGCTCCAGCGTTTGATGGACTCGAGAATCGGCTCCGGCTTGTCGCCGGTGAATCCATAACTCACGTCGATGATGAGCAGGGCCGGCCGCTTGCCGAAGCCGGCATGGGCGCCATAGCCGGCGGCCTTGAACACCGCCTTGTCCCGCTCGGTCAGAAACTTGTCCCAAACTCGCTCCATGTGCCCTCCTCGGGGTGTGGT
>JBARNF010000437.1:0-2873 GCA_049802835.1 Bradyrhizobium sp. | reverse complement strand
GCCGACCGCAAGGCGATCGACGCTGCCCGCCAAGCCGAGCAGACTGCGCGCGGCGCCGCGATCGAGGCCCAGGAGCAGGCCGAGAAGAACCCGACCGCAGCCAATCAGGCGGCGGCTACAGCCAACGCGGCGAAGCTGACTGCGGCCTCGGCTGCGCTGCAGACGGCGTTCACCAAGCTCGACAAGGACATCGACGTCTCCAACGAGGCCAAGGAGGCCGCCAACGCCGCCAAGGACACGGCGCGTGAGACGGCGGAAGCTGCCGGGAAAGCCGCTCAGCAGGCTGGCCAGGCTGCCGGCAACGTCAACAACGGCGGCACCGCCAATAACGGCGGCACCAAGCCCGCCGCTGGCAACCAGCAGAACCAGGCCGCCCAGGAAGCGGCCGAGCAGGCTGCGCTGCAAGCCGCGCTGAAGACCGGTGAGCAGGCGCGTGCAGCCGCCCAGCAGAAGACCCAGGCCGCGCAGGCCGCCGCGACGCAGAACCAGAAGGCGGTCGAGGCTGCGCTGAACCAGAAGATCGGTGCGCTCGATGCGGCGACCGAAGCGGCCGAGCAGAAGGTGAATGCCGACCGGCAGACACTGGAGCAGGCGCGTCAGGTGGCACAGCAGGCCAAGCAGGATGCGCAGGAGGCGGCCGAGGTCGTCGAGCGCGCCAACACTGCCGCAAACCAGGCTGCGCTCGCCGCCGCCAATACCAAGGCACAGACCACCGCCAACGCCTTCAACCAGGCCAATGCCACGCTGACCGCCGACAATCAGGCTCTGACCCAGACCCGCGAAGCCGGCGAGCAGCAGGAGCAGGCGCTGCGGGCGACGGCTCAGCAGCAGGTCCAGGCCGGCTACACGGCGGCACAGCAGGCAACCCAGGCCGCCTGGGCCGAGGCACAACAGTTCGGCAACGCTGCGCTTGCCGCGCTCGAGCAGTAAGGCCGCGGCGCTCCGCGCCGCTCGCCCGGGCGGCGCGGACCGGACAACAACAAGAAGGCCGTGACAAGCCGCATGCCGAACCAACCGGGACTGCGCACGCGGCGGGATCTAACCTCACCCGCCGCGTGAGATGCCCCCGGCCCCCATCCGCCCGGCATGCACTGCCCTGAGCCCCGCCCCCCTGCGGGGCTCATTTTTTTGGTTCTACTGCGTTACAAAGAGCCGCACAGTCGCGTTTTCACTGTCATTCCGGGGCAATCGCCAATGCGAAGGCGCGAAGCGGCTGCGCGTTGACGATTGAACCCGGAATCTCGTGAACCCGGAATCTCGGAATTGTTCAGAACAGACCCAAGACGATATCGAGATTCCGGGTTCAAGGCCTGCGGCCTTGCCCCGGAATGACGGTCATTGTGACGCAGTCGGATTAGTTGGGCGCCGCACCCGGCTCTCGATCTGGGTCGGCGCGGCCTCAACCGCCGCCCTTGTACGGCGCAGGCAGCCGCGTTCACGCTCCGCTCAGCACGGCTCTCGTCCGTATGCGTGGATGGCCTCGCATGAGACGCAGCCTGGCGACGATGCCTCGCGCGCCCGGCGCGCGGGTCAAAGCCCGATCACGGGCTCAGTACTGGAAGCGCACGCCGACGACGCCGACCACGGCCATGAAATTGTTCAGCACGATGTTGGAGCGGGTCCACTCGGTGCGGATCTCGCTCTTCAGCTGAACGTTGCGGTTCATCTTGTAGGTGCCGCCGGCGGCGACGAACGTGCGCTGATCGGTCCGCCCGATGCCCACGAACTGATCCTGTCCATAGCCGCCGCGCAGCGTTCCGATCAACCAAGGCTCGAACTGATGGTCGACCTGCACAATCACGTCGCGCGACAGGATGCCCGAGACGTTCAACGCCGGCGTTTCCGACGCCTGCGAGCGCGCCACCAGCACGAAGGTCGTGGCGTCGGTCGCGGCCCAGGCCAAGGTCGCATCCGCGATCACGCCGCTGATGTTCGGCATCGCAGGCGAGTCCATGCGGCGGGTGAGGTAGCCGACCGACGCTTCGCCGGTCAGTGATCCCACGTTGACGACGGCACCGCCGCGCACCGCAATGCCGCTGGAGTCGCGGCGCTGGCCGTTGAAGTCGACCTGCAGATCGTGGTTGCGGCGATCGAAGCTCATGTCGACGAAGGGCGAGATGTTGGGCGTCAGCACATAGGTGACGCGGACCTGCGCGCCGGGCTGGGTATAGTTGCGGTCCTGCGTCCGCAGCGGCACGTTGGTCGTGATCATCGCATCATTGAAGACGACGCGATCGAGCGAGCCCTTGAACGCGATCTCGGCCGGACCGAGCTTCTGCACGACGCCTGCGCTGCCGCCGAAGGTCGTGACGCGCGGCAGTTTCAGCACGCCCGGAATCGTCAGCGCGTCGTTGACGAAACGCGCTTCGCCGGTGACCGCGGTGCCCTCGGTGACATCGTAGCGCCCCTGCGCACGCGCCTCGAAGGTCGGATGGCTGATCCCGCGGACGGCCGTGTCCTCGGTGTAGGCGCCGCGAAAATCCGCATTGAGCTGATGCCGCTCCCATTGCGAGCGGACTGAAACCTCCGTCGCGACGATCGCAACGGGCGATCCTGCCCCTCCAGCGCGCCTGGTGGGATTGCTGTCGTAGCCAGTCTGGATTTCGACGGCCGGCTTGACCAGGAACTGTCCGACGGTAAAGCCGGTCGGATCGTAGGGCTTCGCGTCGGCCGTCACGGGCGGCGGCTTCACGGCGTCGAGATTGCGATCGGGCAGGACGTCGCGGTTGCGCAGCACGCCCACCGGCTGGACGGCGGCGACGGCTTCGTCGGCCTGTGTTGGCTTCGCGGCAATCTGCTTCGGCGGCGCCGCGCGGGCGATCTCGCGCGCCGGCTCGGTGTTCGGCACCTGGGCGCCCCGGACCGGCTGGAAC
>JBARNF010000436.1:0-5293 GCA_049802835.1 Bradyrhizobium sp. | reverse complement strand
GTGCAGCCGTTCGGCGGCTGTGGCCTGTCGGGAATGGGCCCGAAGGCCGGGGGGCCGCATTATCTGGCTCGCTTTGCCACCGAACAGACGTTGACGATCAACACCGCGGCCGCGGGCGGAAACGCGGCGCTGGCCTCGCTCGGCGAGCGCGGATGAGACGTGGACCGTGTCGCTTCTATCCCGCCTACGTGGCCAGGAAACTGATCCAGTTCTTGAACAGAAGTCGGGCGGCGTTGCCGGCAGCAAGATCCGGACGAAGTGTCAGCCCTGGAAGCTCGGCCGCAATCGTCGGGTCCCGCTTCACCTTGGCGCGCACCTCGAACGCGTTCAGGACCGCCTCGGTCTCCGCGCTGAAATAGGACTTTGGGAAGCGCGGATAGTCGTCGCGCTGTCCCGCAAGAAAGCGTGCGACGTCGCGCATGTATTCCCGTTGCAGCGACAGGGCGTCATATTCCGGATGGCCCTGGAAGAACACGAACCGGCTCGGCATCGAGCGCGCAAAGATATCGACCCCGACGTCGTCGGACCGGGTCAGAATTTCGTAGCCGCGCGCCGCCAGCAGCGGCTCGTTGACGGCGTTGAGGCGCGAGTGCGGCACCTCGAGCGGAGAGTCGACGTCGTGGGTCAGCCAGTCGTCCTGAACCTTGATGCAGTCATAGATGCCGGAACATTTGGTCGCGAGCCGCTGCCGTTCGACGCCGTCCAGATGCAGCACGGCCGCATGCGCCGCGAGGCAAGACCAGATCGTCGAACGCGTCTTGGTTTTCGCCCAGTCGATGATCGAGGTCAGCTCCGGCCAATAGGGTTCGTCGCGCAGGTCCGCGGCAATGGGTTCCGCTCCGGTCACGATCAGGCCGTCGATGCCGAGGCCGTCGAGCTCGCCGATGTCGGTGTAAGCCTGGGCGACGTGGTTCTGGGCGCCCTGCGCGCGCGCGATCGACGGCAGCGAGAAGCAGTGCAGGCGAATGCGGACGTGTCGCGGCGCGGCGTTCTGCAGCAGCCGTGCGATCTGATGATCGGTCGCCTTCAGCGCACTGTCCGGCATGTTGTTGACGAGACCGATCGTGAGCTCGACCGGCTGCCGCGTGCGGCCGTCGAAATCGGCGGGGGCGAGAGCAGGGCTCGTGATCCTGCGATGTCGGTCGAACAGCAGATTCATTGCCGGACGGCTCTACTCCGCCGCATCCAGCCGACGAGGGCGCGCGCAGGCCCGCGCGAGCGCCTGGTCGAGATCCTCGATGATGTCGTTGATGTGCTCGATGCCGATCGAGAGACGGATCGCCTCGGGCAGCACGCCGGCCTTGCGCTGGTCGTTCGCCGACATCTGACGATGCGTCGTCGACGCCGGATGACAGGCCAGCGACTTGGCGTCTCCGATGTTGACGAGGCGGGTGATCAGCTTCAGCGCGTCATAGAACGCCTTGCCAGCCTCCATGCCGCCCTTGATCCCGAACGTGAACAGAGACGAGGCACGGCCGTCGAGATATTTCTGGACCAGCGGATGATAGGGGCTGTCGGAGAAACCCGCGTAGTTGACCCACGCAACGCGCGGGTCATTGCGAAGAAATTCGGCGACCTTGCGGGCATTTTCGACGTGACGCTCCATGCGCAGCGCGACCGTCTCGATGCCCTGCAGCAGCAGGAATGCATTGAACGGCGACAGCACGGCGCCCATCGTCCGCTGATAGACGCTGCGCGCCCGCTGGATGTAGGCGCTGCGGCCGAAATGATCGGTGTAGACCATTCCATGATAGGACGCGTCAGGCTGAGTGAAGGACGGGAAGCGGTCGGCGTGATCCTTCCAGGGAAAGTTGCCGCTGTCGACCAGCATGCCGCCGAGCGTAGTGCCGTGCCCGCCGAGGAATTTGGTCAGCGAGTGCACGGCGATGTCGGCGCCATAGTCGAACGGACGCAGCAGAATCGGGGTTGCGACCGTGTTGTCGACGATCAGCGGCACGCCGTTACGATGCGCGACCTTCGCCAGCGCCTCGATGTCGCAGACATTGCCGGCGGGATTGCCGATCGTCTCGGCGAACACCGCCTTGGTATTCTCGTCGATGAGGCGCTCGATCGCATCGGGCGCGTCGCTGTCCGCAAACCGCCCGCTGATGCCCTGGCGCGGCAGGATGTGGCCCAGAAGCGTGTGCGTCGTCCCATAGAGCTGCGGCACCGAGACGATGTTGCCGCCGCCGTCGGCGACATTGACGAAGGCAAAATGGAGCGCCGCCTGCCCGGTGCCGACGGCGAGTGCGCCGACGCCGCCCTCGAGTTCGGCAACGCGCTTTTCGAGCACGGCCGTCGTCGGATTGGAGATCCGGCTGTAGCGATAGCCCTCGGCTTCCAGGTTGAACAGCGCAGCACCGTGGTCGGCGCTGTCGAACGCATAGGCCGCCGTCTGATAGATCGGAACCGCAACGGCTTTGGTGGTCGCCTCCGGTTCGTAACCGGCGTGGATTGCAATCGTCTCGTTGCGCATCGGCGATCTCCACGCTCGCTTCGGTCAACGGAGCGAGCTGCACGTAATCCGCGAGTGGTGCTGTTGTAGGATCGCAGGCGTAAAGCGGGCAATAATTCGCGACAAGAACGACGAAATAACCCTAACGATGTGTGGTCGATAAACCTTGAATTAATGCGGAGCTGGTCGCAGGAGAGACCGAATTTGTTGCCCGATTAGATCAAATGTAGCTTTGGCCTGCGGCAGGAACGCGCCGAGCGCGTGGAAATTGTGAACCATGCCCTCGTGACAGAGATGCTCGACGGTGACGCCCGCTTCGAGCAGTCTTGCCGCATAGGCATTGCCCTCGTCGCGCATCGGATCGAACTCCGCCGTGTGGATGATGGCGGGTGGCAGTCCGGAAAGATTGGCGCAGCACAGCGGCGATATGCGCGGATCTTCGGCATCGGCCCCATCAGGCAGATAGTCGGCGAGATCGGCCTGCCACGTCGTCCTGTCGATCAGATGGCCGGTTTCGAACAGTTCGCGCGATGGCCATGGTTGCGAAAAGTCGAGCACGGGGCAGATCAGGCATTGCGCTGCAATCCTGAGATCCGTCGTCCCAATCGCATGCTGGCAGACGGCGGCGGCGAGCGTCGCGCCGGCGGAATCGCCGCCGACCACGATGCGGTCGCGGTCGATGCCGAGCGCAGCCGCGTGAGCGACGGCAAATCGGACCGCCGCAATCGCATCCTCGAGAGCTGCGGGGAACTTGTGCTCAGGCGCAAGGCGATAGTCGATCGAGAGCAGCCGGCATCCGGAGGCGGCCGCGAGTGCCGCCGTAACCCTGTCGTGGGTCTCGATGTTGCCGGCAACCAGGCCGCCGCCATGAAAGTACACGAAACCCGGAGGGCGCGCGTCAGCGTCCTCCGGGTTTGCGGCCGGCGTGTACAAACGGTATTGGAGCGGACCCGCGGGAGCGGAAAAGTGACCCTCCTGCGTCGTGACAGCCCCGCAGTCGTTGCGCGCGAACTGCATCAGCTTGGCAAGCGCCCGCCGGCGCTGGTCAGGGCTCGGGCGGTCCCGACCGTCCGGCGTCGCTGCGGCCATCATTGTCAGCAGGCGCTGGGCGCGAGGGTCGAGCGGCATGGCGGTTCCAGTTAACCAAGGCGCCGGCATTGTGCCCATCAAGCGTGAATCGATCATGAGCAGCCGGGTACGAGAAGAAATTCCTTAGAAAATTCACGCCAGAAGTGCAGAATCGATCGCTGTCGAACGGGAGTATCGTCATGACCCATATCGTCAAGCCTGTCAGCTATTCGCAGACCTGGACGTTCTTCGACGGGGAATGGCGCGAAGGAAATGCGCCCATCATGGGCGTGCGGACGCATGCGACGTGGCTCGCATCGACCGTATTCGACGGCGCACGTGCATTCGAAGGTGTCGCGCCCGATCTTGATCGACACTGCGCGCGCGTCAATCAGTCGGCGGCCAATTTTCGACTCAAGCCTGTCGTCGATGTCGAGACCTGGATGGGCCTTGCCCGCGAAGGCATCGCACGGTTCGGATCGAGAGCCGAGTTGTACATCCGTCCGATGTACTGGGCGCAGCACGGCGCTGGCGGCGGCGTGCTGTTCGATCCCGAAACGACCAATTGGTGCCTGTGCATCTATGAGGCGCCGATGCCGCAGCCGACCGGGAACGCGATCACGCTGTCGCCCTTCCGCAGGCCGACGGCCGAATGCGCGCCGGTCGACGCCAAGGCGGCCTGCCTGTATCCGAACAACTCGCGTGCACTGATCGAGGCGGCCTCGCGCGGCTTCAACAATTGCCTGATGCTGGACATGCTCGGCAATGTCGCCGAGTTCGGCAATGCCAACGTGTTCATGGTGAAGGACGGCGTCGTGTTCACGCCGGTGCCGAACGGGACCTTCCTCAACGGGGTCACCCGTCAGCGCGTGATCGAGCTTCTCAAAGGCGACGGCGTGAGCGTGGTCGAGACGACGCTGCGCTATGAGGACTTCCTGAACGCCGACGAGATCTTCTCCTCCGGCAATTTCGCCAAGGTCGCGCCGGTCGTTCGGATCGATGACCGGACGCTGCCGATCGGCCCGGTCTACAGCCGGGCGCGCCGGCTCTATTGGGATTATGCGCATGCAGTCAGAGCGGCTGCGTGAATCAGGGGCCGTAGAGTGGAAGTTCGGTGTCGCTGAGATTTCCCAGCCGTGGCTGCCGTGGGCCCTTTGCGTATTTCCGTCCCCGGCGGTCGGTGTAGAAGCCGACGAGTCCGGATAGCGGTCCATTCGCGTCGATGATGACGGACAGGCGGCCGCGTCGCAGCAGGAAGCGGCCGATTGCACCGGCGCTTGCGACGTAGTCCGAGACATCGCGGCAGTAGAGCAATTGCATCACGGGGAGTGCGAAGCGCCCTTGCCGGATGCGCACCCGTTGCAGCACCAGCGGAATCGGCCCCTCTTTCGATCTCACGACGACGCTGAGACAGCCGTAGCGGGCGTGCCGGACCAGCAGGTCGGCTTCATCGGATGGAATGCCGTGCAGGGCTTGCGCATCCGCCGTGACTTGCTCGATGCGCGCACCCAGGCCGGCAAGCGAGAGCGCTGGCGCCGAAAAGAACAGGCCGTTGCAATAGGCCCGAAAGCCCTGTGCTTGCACGATCGGCCAGGTCTGCCGCGCCGCGCTGATGTTGACGTAGGTCACCTCGGGCAATCGCTGCGCGATCCTCGTCAGCATCGTCGCATAGTTGCGGAATTCCGGTTCGACATACCAGCTCGACAGGTTGCACCAGATCTCGGGCTGTGTGGAGGTGCCGTGATCGCTGTAGATCAGCAGCAGCACGCC
>JBARNF010000435.1:0-5737 GCA_049802835.1 Bradyrhizobium sp. | reverse complement strand
CGGCGGGGCTGCGGGTGGCGATCGATCGGACCGATCTCGCCGAGGTGCTGGGCAATCTCCTCGAGAATGCCGCGCGTCACGCGGCGAGCACGGTTCGCATCGTCACGACCGCGAGCCCCCTGGTCGTGACGGTCGAGGATGACGGTCCGGGGATTCCGGCGGCGCAGATCGGCCGCGTCCTGGAACGGGGCGGCCGCCTGGACGAGCAGGGGCCCGGCAGCGGGCTCGGCCTCGCGATCGTGCAGGACGTGCTGGAGGCCTATGGTTGGCGGCTGCAGATCGGCCGCTCCGGGCTCGGCGGGGCCAAGATCACGATTGCGCCGGCCATCGTGTCCGCGCCGCGCGGCGTGCCGTCGCAGGCCCCGGCACGGAAAGAGACGCGTTCGATCCTGACAACTGGCTGACATCGGCCGTCAGCGCCGCGACCCCCGCGGTCGGCTATCCCCTCAGGTCAAGCCACCCCGCGCGCCGGTCCGCCGGCGGCGAGGTGCCCAAAGCCTTGAAGGAAGCTGATCATGCGTATGCGAAACTCCGCCAAGTCCTATGGGGCCGTCGCGATCGGACTGCACTGGATCGTCGCCGTGCTGGTGCCGGCGGCCTGGATGTCAGGTCATCTCGGCGACGTGCTGCCACGCGGGTCTCACGACACGGGCCTGCTCATGCACGTCTGCCTCGGCCTGTCGATGCTCGGTTTCGCGCTGGCGCGCCTGGCCTGGCGTCTGGCCGATCCGCCGCCGCTCCCCGAAGCGACCAAGCTCGGGACGTGGACCGTTCATGCCGGCGAGATCGCGCATCTGCTGATCTACGGCATCATGTTCGCCATTCCGGTCCTCGGCATCCTGACCCAGTTCGCTAGCGGCGAGGCGTTGCCGGTGTTCGGGCTCGTCGAGATCGCCTCGCCCTGGGTCGGCGACCGCGGCTTCGCCCACGACCTGAAGGAGATGCACGAGGCGCTGGCCAACGGCCTGATGATCCTGATCGGCCTGCATGCCGGCGCGGCGCTGCTGCACCATTACTGGTTGCACGATCGGACCTTGCGGCGGATGGTGCCGGGATTGCGGTGATGATGTCTGTCATCGCTATAGGCTAAAAGCTTCCGTCGAGGATCGAATCGGAGGCCTCCATGCCGGCAACGCCACATCTCGAAAAGCACTTCACTGCCACGGAGGCCGTCCGTGACGTCGTGATCGGCATGGCCGACGGGCTGACCGTTCCGTTCGCGCTGGCAGCCGGATTGTCGGCTGCCGTCACCACCACCAGCGTGATCGTGACGGCCGGCCTCGCCGAGGTCGTCGCCGGCGCGATCGCGATGGGGTTGGGCGGCTATCTCGCCGCCCGCACCGACGCGGAGCACTACGCCGCCGAGGAGAAGCGGGAGCACGATGAGATCGAGCACCTGCGCGGCCGCGAGGTCGAGGAGGTCGCGGCGATCTTCCGTGGCTATGGTCTCGAAGGTCAGGCTTTGACGACCGTGGTCGACTCCATCGCCTCCGATCGCAAGCGCTGGGTCGACTTCATGATGCGGTTCGAGCTCGGCCTCGAACGGCCCGATCCAAAGCGCGCGCCGATGAGCGCGTTGACCATCGGCGGCTCCTACGTGATCGGCGGCTTGATCCCGCTCATCCCCTACATGCTGACCCACGACATCACCAGCGCGCTCCGAATCTCCGTGGTCTCGACCGGCCTTGCCCTGCTCGTGTTCGGCGCCATCAAGGGCCACTTCACCGGCGCCAGCAGGATCAAGTCGGCGTTGCAGACCGCGCTGGTCGGCGGCCTCGCCGCCGGCGCCGCGTTCTGGCTGGCGCACCTGTTCGGGTAGGGCGGGGGGCTACCTGCGCAGCTGACATGCGCCGGAGCCGGTAGGGTGGGCAAAGAGGCGCACGCGGCAACGCCGCGTCGCATCGTGCCCACCGTGCGTTTCGGGCGGTGCAAGTGGTGGGCACGCGCCGCCTGGCGGCGGCGCTTTTTGCCCACCCGACCGCTGCGTCGACGGGGAAGAGCGCAATCTCCCGACGCGTCATTCCGGGGCATTCGTGCGCAGAATGGCGCAGCCATTTTGGAGCAGCGCGAATGAGCCCGGAATCCATAACCACAGGCGGCGATGAGATGCGAGACGGCGGTGGCGAGCATCGCGAGCTCTCGCTGACAGCTGTGGTTATGGATTCCGGGCTCGCGCTACACGCGCCCCGGAATGACGACAGGACAGAGTTGTGGCGAGCATTCGCATCTGCGCGTGAAGGCCGATTTCGCGAACGTCATCAGGCCGATGCTCCGTTTGGCCTGATGGTTGAAGATTTTTCTTTCTTTTTTTCAGAAATCATGTTCTACTGCCGCCATCCCGTGTTCCTCGAGAGGGGCGCTTCGCGATCGTCACGGAACGTCGGGCGCGGGATGCGGTGGCTGCAATGATGCCGCAGCGTGGGGAGACCCGCGCGGACGAACGGCAGCTTGCGGACGCGAAGTCGCGTGGTCCTGGCGCCCCGATGCTGGCGCCAAGTCTTCGGGGGATGATCCCGAGGGCGACGGTGGCTAACAAGCCGGACACCGAGGAGATCGCGAAGTAAGCGTGAAAACCATCGCGCAGGGAATGCCGGGCTGTCTCGGCTGGACCTGTGGTGACTGCCGCCTGCTTTTTTCTGCAGGCGGGCCATGGGTTGCGGCCAGCGCCCGGCATTCCCTGCGCCCTTTGCCTGATCAGAGGGCTACCGATGACATCACTCGGGTGCATGGCGCCGCGAGAACAGTACCGTATGCTTGCATGGCAACGCTCGGGGGGCGCGACACTCCCCGTCGCGGGAACCAAATTCCGCAGCCAAGGTTAGCTGGCATGCAGGAGGACTCCCAATGCGCCGCGCCAAAATCCAGCCGACCCGCAACAAGCTCGACATGACCGATCAGGCCCAGGTACGTGTCGTCACCAAGCGGCTGAAGCTGTCGCCCGCCGAATTGGCCGAGATGGTCGGACGCATCGGCAATTCCATCACGGCGCTCAACAAGGAGGTCACGCAGCAGCGGGCCGCGAAGGCGCCGTCCGGCGCCGTGATCGCTTCGGTGACCGTGACCGAGACCAAGGCCGAAGTGATCATGCCGGACGACGCACCGACTGCAAGCTAGCAATCGACAGCGATAATCGACACCAGGCA
The DNA here is from genome assembly GCA_049802835.1 of Bradyrhizobium sp. GTDB lineage: Bacteria > Pseudomonadota > Alphaproteobacteria > Rhizobiales > Xanthobacteraceae > Bradyrhizobium. The sequence goes on along the minus strand of JBARNF010000435.1, from coordinate 2,594 downwards.
ATCGACATCGGGCATTGGACGAAGGGGGCAAGGGATGGACCAACGCACCGACCTCGGTGACGCTTTGACGCGGGCGGCGTTCGGTTTGCGCAAGGCCAAGATCAGTGAAGGCCGGCCGTTTCCGCTCGGCGCCACATGGGACGGGCTGGGCGTCAATTTTGCGATCTTTTCCGCGCACGCCACCAAGGTCGAACTGTGCCTGTTCGACGAGACCGGCGAGACCGAGCTCGAGCGGATCGAGCTGCCCGAATACACCGACGAGGTCTGGCACGGCTATCTGCCGACGGCGCGTCCGGGGACCGTCTACGGCTATCGCGTATATGGTCCCTATGAGCCCGATGCCGGCCACCGCTTCAATCCCAACAAGCTCGTGATTGATCCCTATGCCAAGCAGCTGGTCGGCCAGCTCCGCTGGGGCCCGGAGCTGTTCGGCTATCAGCTCGATCATGCCGACAAGGATCTGTCTTTCGACGAGCGCGACAGCGCCGCCTTGATGCTGAAATGCCGGGTCATCGATCCCGCCTTCACCTGGGGCACACCGCGCAAGCCGGAGATCCCGTGGGAGCGGACGATCTTCTACGAGATGCACGTCAAGGGCTTCACCAAGCTGCACCCGCTGGTGCCTGAGGCCGATCGCGGCACCTTTGCCGGCCTCGCGCACCAGGACATTCCGTCCTATTTGCGCTCGCTCGGCATCACCGCGGCCGAGCTGTTGCCGATCCATGCCTTCATCGACGACAGCTATCTGGTCGAGAAGGGCCTGCGCAACTACTGGGGCTACAATTCGATCGGCTTCTTCGCGCCCGAGCCGCGTTATCTCAAGACGCCGCTCGCGACCGAATTCAAGACCATGGTCAACCAGTTCCACGCCAACGGCATCGAGGTCATCCTCGACGTGGTCTACAACCACACCGCCGAAGGCAACGAGCTCGGGCCGACGCTGTCGTTCAAGGGTATCGACAATGCCAGCTACTACCGGCTGCTGCCCGACCAGAAGCGCTACTACATCAACGACACCGGCACCGGCAACACGGTGAACCTGTCGCACCAGCGGGTGCTGCAGCTGGTTGCCGATTCGTTGCGCTACTGGGCGACGGAGATGCGGGTCGACGGCTTTCGCTTCGACCTCGCCACCATCCTGGCCCGCGAGCCCTACGGTTTCGACGAGGGCGGCAGCTTTCTCGATGCCTGCCGGCAGGACCCGGTGCTGAACGGCGTCAAGCTGATCGCCGAGCCCTGGGACATCGGCCCGGGCGGCTACCAGGTCGGGCAGTTTCCGCCCGGCTGGGCCGAGTGGAACGACAAGTTCCGCGACACCGTGCGCGCGTTCTGGAAGGGCGATCCCGGCACGCTCGCGGACTTTGCCAAGCGCATTTCGGGCTCGGGCGATCTGTTCAACAAGCGCGGCCGCAGGCCCTGGGCGAGCGTGAACTTCATCACCGCGCATGACGGCTTCAACCTCAACGACCTCGTCTCCTACAACGACAAGCACAACGAGGCCAACGGCGAGGACAATCGCGACGGCCACAGCAACAACCATTCCTGGAATTGCGGTGTCGAGGGGCCGACCGACGATCCCGAGATCGTGAGCTTGCGCGAGCGCCAGAAGCGCAATCTGCTGGCGACGATGCTGCTGTCGCACGGCACGCCGATGCTGCTCGCGGGCGATGAGCTCGGCCACTCGCAGGGCGGCAGCAACAACGCCTATGCGCAGGACAACGAGACCACCTGGCTCGACTGGATGGGCATCACGCCGCAGGGCCGCAGCCTGCGCGAGTTCACGCGCAAGCTGATCGCGATGCGCAAGGCGTTTCCGATTCTCTACCGCAGCCGCTTCCTGATCGGATCACGCAACGAGGAGCTCGACGTCCACGACGTCACCTGGCTCGCCCCGTCGGGCGAGGAGATGACGGTCGAGCAGTGGACTGACGGCAATGCGCGCTGTTTCGGCATGCTGCTCGACGGCCGCGCCCAGGAGACCGGTGTGAAGCGGCGCGGCTCGGACGCGACGCTTCTGCTCGTCTACAACGCGCATTATGACGTCGTGAACTTCACGCTGCCGTCGGTGCCCGAAGGGCACAACTGGCTGGCGCTGCTCGACACCAACCAGCCCGATGCGCAATTGCAGTCGCTCCCCTTCGGCCATGTGTATGAGGTCACGGGCCGCTCGCTGCTGGCGCTCGGACTGTCGTCGGAGCAGCAGCCGATGCGCAGCCTGCGTCATGGACTCGGCGCGCTGCTCGACATCACGGAGGCGCCGCTGCCGGGGTAGGGGTGTTTGGGGGATCGCAGTTGAAGAGACGAGTGGCAGCAAGCAGGCTTGCAGCCGTCCTTCGAGACGCGCGCCAACGGGCGCGCTCCTCAGGACGAGGACTGTCGTTGCGGCACGAGGGAGGCAAGCGCGCCAGGATTTGCAACGCGCTTGATGTCGACCCTCTCCATGAACACGCTGCTCAGGGTTTCGGACCTGGACCAGCGTAGCCCGGATGAGCGAAAGCGACATCCGGGTTCACACGCGATACTTCGTGAGACCCCGGATATCGCGTCCACCTCCGCCCTCCGGGCTCCGGTGCCCGCTCATCCGGGCTACGATT
>JBARNF010000434.1:0-2496 GCA_049802835.1 Bradyrhizobium sp. | reverse complement strand
GCGCCAGCGCCGCCCAATAGGCGTCATGGCGCGCCCGCGTGAGCCGCGCGCGATCCTCTGGTCCGGTCGCCCACTCGAACGGACCGCCGCCGACGTCCACGGCGATCTCGCCGAAGCGCGCCGACTGCTCGGCGACGCCCGCATCGCTGCCGTGGAATTCGACGAACAGCAGCGGCGTTTCCGGCAACGCGAGCCCCGAATAGGCGTTGCAAGCCTTGACCTGCAACTCGTCGAGCAGCTCGAGCCGCGCCACCGGGATCCCGGACTGTACGGTAAGGATGCTGGCGCGGCAGGCGGCGGCGACCGAGGGGAACGGGCAGATGCCGGCCGCGATCGCCTCAGGGATGCCGTGCAGACGCAGCGCGATCTCGGTGATGACGCCGAGCGTGCCCTCCGAGCCGACGAACAGGCGCGTGAGATCGTAGCCGGCGGACGATTTTCGCGCGCGGCTGCCGGTTTGGATCATTTCCCCGTTTGCCAGCACGGCCTTGAGGGCGAGCACATTGTCCCGCATCGTTCCGTAGCGGACCGTGTTGGTGCCCGACGCGCGCGTCGCGGTCATGCCGCCGAGCGAGGCTTCGGCCGCCGTATCGACGGCGAAGAACAGACCCTGGTCGCGCAGGCGCTCGTTGAGCTGCTGACGCGTGACGGCGGGCTCGACCACGCAATCGAGGTCGTCGGCATGGACCGCGACGATGCGGTTCATGTCGCGCATGTCGATGGAGACGCCGCCTAAGGGCGCATTGATCTGGCCTTCGAAAGAGGTGCCGGCGCCGAAGGGAATGATCGGCACGCCGTTGGCGGCGCAGATGCGGACGATGCGCTGCACGTCGTCGGCCGATTGCGCATAGACGACGGCGTCCGGCAGCGCGCCGTCGATCCAGGATTTCGTGTTGGTATGCTGCCGGCGGACGCCTTGCGCCGTCACCAGCCGGTTTCCCACGGCGGCCGCGAGTGCGGAAATCGTCCTCTCGACCGCGGCCGGGTCGGGCCTGCGGCGCACCCTGTCGAGCATGTCGAATACTCTCGTTCAGTCCTACTGCGTCAGCGCAGCTGATCGTGGTTCGCCGGCATTGTAAATTCACTCCTCGGTATACATCGGCCTCCGGCCACGGCGTCAGTCCGGTCAGTAGCCGCATTCGGTGCTGATCTTCAGGGTGAAGGCGTCGATATCGAACTCGCTCAGCAGGGAAAGGCCGAACAGGCCGAGCCATTTTTCCTGCGCGGCGTAGGCGGCCTTCTCGCGCGCCGCGGGACACTCGTAGGGGAGGCCGGCCGACTCCTGCAGATGATGAACGAGCTCGTGGACGAGGACTGACATCTCAGCCGGGGTGGCTCCGCTCCATCCCTGCGGCAGCAGAATGGCGTTACGCTTGTGCGCATAGACGGCGACCACCTCGCGCCCTCGTCCCGACGCGCCGGCGGTCACGTAGCGTGACGAGATATCGCGCCGCGCCTCCGGCGTGAACGCCCCGTAACGCATGAACACGATTTCCATCGGCGGAACGATCTCGATCTTCGGGTGATGAGACGTGACCGGAAGATTGAAATTGGCGGCGAGCCACAGCACGATCGTCGTGAGCAAAGCGTCCATGTGGATCTCTCCTTCACTGCGGAAACGATCCGCATCGCAGCGGAATTTCCGGTGTCGGCGTCGGGTTCGAGCTGTATGCGTGGCCGGCGGCGGAGTAAACTCACTCACCGGTATACATCGGACGAGGGCGAGCGATGGCGCGATCGGCGGCGCAGACACGACAACGCATCCTGGACGCAGCCTATGGCCTGTTCTGGCGCCAGGGTTTCGTGCGCGCTTCTCTCGACGACATCGCCGAAGGCGCCGGCATCACCAAGCGCACGCTTTATCAGCACTTCCGCAGCAAGGACGATCTGATAGCGGACGTTCTCGCGCAGTCCAGCAAGTTGGCCATGGAGCGACTGCAACGCATCTCGGACCGGATGCCCGACGGCCCCGAGGCCATGATCGATTCGTTTTTCGGTCAACTGTCCGAGTGGGCCGCCAAGCCGCGTTGGTCGGGGACGGGTTTCACACGTGTCGTCGCCGAGCTTGCCGACCTGCCCGGCCATCCCGCCCGCACCATCGCGCGGCAGCACAAGGCGAGGGTGGAAGCCTGGCTTGCCGACCTGCTGGCGAAGTCGAATGTTTCCTCACCCGTGGAGCGGGCGCGCGAAATGACGCTGCTGATGGAAGGCGCGATGTCCCTGATGCTGATCCACGGCGACCGAAGTTACGCCGACGCCGCGGCGCGCGCCGCAAAGCAACTCGTCAAGCAATAGTCGACGCGATGCGCTGCATGCAGTCCGGCGCCGCCGTCGTAATCCAGAAAAGATCCGCCGCTATCCGAATTCCCCGTCGTACCGCCCCTGCGGATCGATCAGCGACTGCAGCCGCGCGGCGGCGGCGCGGGCGAAGGCGAGCATCATGCTCTTGCGGGTCGCCGCGTGCAGGCGGTGCTCGGGCGCCTCGCGCACCAGCGC
>JBARNF010000433.1:0-2146 GCA_049802835.1 Bradyrhizobium sp. | reverse complement strand
ATCTGCAGCAGGGCCTGCGTGCCGGGCGCGGCAACGATCGTTGCGGGGGCTTCCACGCCATAGCGCGCTGCGGCCGCAGCGAGCAGCGCACGCTGCTCGGATTCGGCCGGCAGGCGCGCCCAGCCCGCGGGCGGGATTTGCGGCACGGGATAGGGCACGGGATTGATGCCGGTCGACAGGTCGATCCACGGCCGCGGCGCATCCGGGTAGCGACGGCTGACCGCATCGAGATCGCCGCCGTGAAGGATCGCTTTCGGCGCCTCCAATCGCGTGCTAGTCGCTCTGTCGTCGTCCATGTCTGTCCCTTTAGCGGAGATCGATGTTCGTCTCTCTCGCGTTCACGGCGCTCCTCATCGAGGCGGCGGGCGGTTATCCCCAGGTCCTGGTGCGGCGGATCGGTCATCCCGTCATGTGGATGGGCGCGCTGATAGCATGGGCCGACCGCCGCTGGAACCAGGGCGCAGCCTCCTTCGCCGTGCGCCGGGCGCGCGGCGTCGGGCTCGTCGTTCTGCTGATCACGGCGATGATGGCCATCGGCCTGGCCGCGACATGGGTGATGCAGGCCGTTGTCGGCAAGCCGGCCGCGACGATCATCCTTGGACTTCTGGCAAGCAGCCTGCTGGCGCAGCGTAGCCTCCACGCCCACGTCGCAGCGGTCGCGACGGGATTGGAAAACGAGGGGATCGACGGCGGCCGCCGGGCGGTTGCGATGATCGTCGGCCGTGATCCGGAGAGCTTGAGCGAAGCCGGCGTCTCACGCGCGGCCATTGAAAGCCTGGCGGAGAACTTTTCCGACGGCGTCGTCGCGCCGCTGTTGTGGCTGGTCGTCGGCGGCCTGCCGGGCATCCTGATCTACAAGGCCATCAATACCGCCGACAGCATGATCGGTCATCTCTCGGAGCGTCATCGCGCGTTTGGCTGGGCGGCGGCGCGGCTCGACGATCTCATCAACCTGCCGGCGTCGCGCCTCTCCGCGCTCTGGATTGCAGCTGCTGCAGTCTTCGTTCCCAATGCCTCCGCGGCAGCGGCGCTGGAAACGGTTGGCCACGACGCCTCGCAGCATCGTTCACCGAATGCAGGCTGGCCGGAAGCGGCGATGGCGGGCGCCCTTGGATTGCGGCTGGCCGGGCCGCGCGTCTATCACGGTCACCTCGTCGCGGATGCCTGGATGGGGCATGGTCGCGCCGACCTGAACGCCTCCGACATCCGGCGTGCCCTGCGGCTCTACCGGCTGGCGTGCCTGATTCAGGCTCTGATCATCGCAACCCTTTTCCTCGTCAGGGTCTTGTAGTCGCTGCACGCGGCGCGGGCTCGCTGGCCAGCGCAAGAATGCGCGTCACGTCGACGTGGCGTTCGAGATGCGCAGCGAGCGCATCCAGCGTTGTCTCCACGTCGCTCTCATAGGCCAGGCCGCTCGCGGATGCGCCGAGTCCGCGCAGCCACCGGGCGCGCAGGCCGTCATCGGCGAACAGGCCGTGCACATAGCAGCCGGCGATCCGGCCGCCAGCCGCGACGGCGCCATCGCTGCGGCCGTCGGAGAACGTCAGGAAAGGGCTCTGCGTCGCCGGACCGTCAGTGCGGCCGATGTGCATCTCGTAACCGCGGAAGGACGCGTTGTCCTGCGTCAGGATGCCCTGGACCTCGCGCAGCGCCTTGTCCGGCGTCAGCGTCGTTTCGACATCGAGCAGACCGAGCCCCGCCACCGAGCCCGGTGTACCTTCGAGTCCCTCGGGATCGCAGATCCTGAGCCCCAGCATCTGGTAGCCGCCGCAGATGCCGAGCACCCGGCCGTGCCGGCGCAGATGTGCGGCGAGATCGATATCCCAGCCAGCCTCGCGCAAGGCGGCGAGATCGGCGATGGTGGCCTTCGAGCCCGGCAGGATCACGATGTCAGCGTCGCCCGGGATCGGCGTGCCCGGCCGCAGATATTGCAGATCGATTCCATCTTCCAGTCGGAGCGGGTCGAACTCGTCGAAATTGGAGATGCGGGGGTATGCGAGCACGACGACCTTGGGTCGCGCCCCGCTGCCGGATCCCCGCGTCGGCAGGCCGAGGGCATCCTCCGCCGGCAAACGGCGGGCGTCGGCGAAATGCGGAATGAGGCCGAGCGACGCCCATCCCGTTCGCGCCGCGATCTCGGTCATGC
>JBARNF010000432.1:0-1813 GCA_049802835.1 Bradyrhizobium sp. | reverse complement strand
TCTTGATCCACGGCATCATGTCGCGGAGCTTGGCGCCGACTTCCTCGATCGGGTGCGTTGCGAGCTTGGCGCGGGTCGCCTTGAACGAGGTCTGGTTGACCTTGTTCTCCAGCATCCAGTCGCGGGCGAACTTGCCGCCCTGGATGTCGGCCAGCACGCGCTTCATCTCGGCCTTGGTCTCGGCGGTGACGATCCGGGGACCGGTGACGTATTCGCCATACTCGGCCGTGTTGGAGATCGAGTAGTTCATGTTGGCGATGCCGCCTTCATAGATCAGGTCGACGATCAGCTTGACCTCGTGGAGGCACTCGAAATAGGCCATCTCCGGCGCGTAGCCGGCCTCGGTCAGGGTCTCGTAGCCGGCCTTGATCAGCTCGACCAGGCCGCCGCACAGCACCGCCTGCTCGCCGAACAGGTCGGTCTCGCACTCTTCCTTGAAGGTGGTCTCGATGATGCCGGCGCGGCCGCCGCCGATCGCCGACGCATAGGACAGGCCGAGGTCATGCGCGTTGCCCGAGGAATCCTTGGCGATCGCGATCAGGCAGGGCACGCCGCCGCCGCGCTGGTATTCGGAGCGCACGGTGTGACCGGGGCCCTTCGGCGCGATCATCAGCACGTCGAGATCTGCCCGGGGGTCAAGAAGATTGAAATGCACGTTGAGGCCGTGCGCGAACACCAGCGCCGCGCCGTTCTTCATGTTGTCGTGCAGGTGCTCACGGTAGATGTCGCCCTGCAGCTCGTCCGGGGTCAGCATCATCACCAGGTCGGCCCATTTGGCGGCCTCGGCGACTTCCATCACCTTGAAGCCGGCGCCTTCCGCCTTCTTGGCCGAGGCCGAGCCCTTGCGCAGCGCGATCGCGACGTCCTTGACGCCGGAATCCTTCAGGTTCAGCGCATGGGCGTGGCCCTGGCTGCCATAGCCGACGATGACGACCTTCTTGCCCTTGATCAGGTTCAGATCGGCGTCGCGATCGTAGTAAACACGCATTGTCGTTTCCTCTTCGAGATGGCCGGAATTGGCTGGACAATCAGAAGCTTGGGTGAGGCACGGGCGGCCGGGCCCGGACGAAATCCGGCCCGTGTCTAGAGCATTTTGGGTCCTGATGGAAACCCCGATCTCGCATGGCGCCGACCTCCCTCATGCGTCCATGAACACGGGATAGAGCGAGGCCAGCAGCAGCACCGCCATCACGATGTTGAACGCCCGCACCGCGCGCGCGGAGCTGAGCAACGGCCGCAGCGCAGTGCCGAACAGGGTCCAGGTGATGGTCGAGCCTACGGCCATGACGAAGCTGATCGCGACCTGCAGCGCCACGTTGGCGGGAAAGCGCGCGATCGCGGCATAGGCGGTGATGGTGCTGATCACCATCACCCAGCCCTTGGCGTTGACCCACTGGAACAGCGCCGCGCCCCAGAACGACATCGGGCCGCGCGAATTGTGTTCCTCGGGCTTGGTCGCGCCCGACAGCGCGATCGCGACCGCGAGATAGATCAGGTAGGCGGCGCCGAGATATTTCAGCACCTCCTGCAGCACCGGATAGCTGATGAACACCGTGGCGAGGCCGAAGCCGACCGCGCCGACCATGAAGGCGAAGCCGAAGCTGACGCCGATGATGTGCGGCACCGTGCGGCGGAAGCCGTAGGTCACGCCCGACGACAGCAGCATGATGTTGTTCGGCCCCGGCGTGAACGACATCACGAAGGCGAAGGTGACGAAGGCGATGAGGAGCTGCTGGGACATGACTAAGCGGCTCCTGCTCTCGCGGCGCGACGACTCTTCACCCTCCCCTGGAGGGGGAGGGTCGGCTCACAT
>JBARNF010000431.1:0-3350 GCA_049802835.1 Bradyrhizobium sp. | reverse complement strand
CTTCCATTGCGCGCGAAACCACGCCCGCGTCTGTCGCGTTACCGAGACATAGCCCGCCCCACGATGTACGATCTCGCCGTCGACGATCTCATGCAGCTTCGGCAGCGCGTGGAACGGGACCGACGGATAGGCGTGGTGCTCGACGTGATAGGGCATGTTCCAGGCGAGCCAGTGCACAGCGCGCATGGTGAAGGTGGTGCGGGTGTTCTGGAAGGCGCTGCGGGTGTGGTCGCAGCCGGTGTGCTCGGCGTAGAGATAGGGCCGCAGCACCAGCTGTCCCAGCAGCAGCGGCAGCACCCAGACCCACAGCAGCAGCGCGCTGTGCAGAACGAGCGAGCCGAGCAGCAACAGCGCATAGCCGACAACATAGCAACGCGCCTCGCGCACGATGCTGGCGCGGCGGCCGGCCGGCACCCATGGCACGGTCACCTCGCCGGTGATGGCATGCTTCAACACCAGCCGGAGCCGCCCGGCGACTTGCTGCAGCCCGGAGTAGGCGATCGCGAGCTGCGTCTCCGAGCGCGGCCTGGGACCGACGATCAGCTCGGGGTCCTTGTCCGGATCCTGGGTGTGGCGGTGATGCTCCCAATGGAACAGGCAGTAGTATTCGTACGGCAACCCGATGAGGAATCCGGAGAGATAGCCGACGGCGATGTTGAGCGCGCGGCTGTCGAACGCGGTCTTGTGTGCGGTCTCGTGCTCGGCCATGAACAGGAACGCGACCAGCACGCCCTGCAGCAGTAGCAACGGCAGTGCCCAAAGCACGCCATGGTCAGATACGATCAGTCCAATCAGCGCGCCCATCACGATGATCGCGCCGTAATGACTGACCGTGCGCAGCGCGCCATCGCGGTTGGAGCGCTGCGACAGCGCCTGCAGGATCGATGGCGTCAGCCGCTTCGGGCGCGGCGCGAACTCGTCGGTGATCACTTCGGACATGCAAAGGTTCTCGCGGTCAACTGTTGAGAAGAGCCGACACGGCGGCATTGATGAACTCACGATCGGCCGGAATGCGGATCGGATTGCCCGCGCGGTGACCATGAATCGAGGGGATCGGCCGCAGCTCCGTGGAGCGGGCATTGACCAACTTCCCAAGCTCTCGCTCATTGTCGCGCCAATCGAAATAGCGGTCGGTCCGGCCGGGCATCAGCAGCATGCGCGCGGTAATCGCGGCGAGCGCGCGGTCGAAATTGCCGCCGAAGGCTGCACAATGGCTGATATCGCCGCCCTGCCAGGTCGCGATCTGCGCCAGCAGATTGTTCGCATCGCGATGGGCGAAGGCGGTGTCCCAGATGCCGGCGAGATAGTCCTCCTGCGAGGCAAAGCCCTGCTCGCGCCAGACCTCGTCGCGATAGAACTCATAGGACATCGCCCATCCCGCATAGATGCGCCCCATCGCGCGCAGGCCCGCCACCGGCTTCCCGGCGAAGCGGCCGTCTCTGAACGCGGGATCGGCCATCAGCGCCGCCTTCACGGCGTCGAGGAACACATGGTTGTAGGGCGAGCAGCGCGCGCTGCCGCACACGACCGCGGCCCGCTCCACCATGTCGGGATGACAGGCAGCCCAGTGGTAGGCCTGCATGCCGCCCATCGACCAGCCATAGACCAGCGCGATCCGGCTGATGCCGAATTGCTCCTCCAGCAGCCGCCGCTGCACCGCGACCGCATCGTGATAGCTGAGCGCCGGGAACGGCGCGTCGCCGAGCAACTCGCGCGTGTTCGACGGTGAGGACGACAGGCCGTTGCCGAACAGGTTCGGGATGATGATGAAATAGCTGGTGGGATCGAGCGCGCCGCCGGGGGCGATCAGCCATTCGGTGTCGACATGCTGGGCGCCGAACGAGGTCGGATAGAGGATGACGTTGTCCTTGGCCGCATTCAGCGTGCCGTAGGTCTTGTAGGCGAGGCGTAGCGTGGGGAACGTCACCCCCGATTGCAGCACGACGTCGCCCGCCTCGAAGGTCTGATAATCGCTGCCGGCCACCATGCGCGTCATCCCGTGTGAACGAATGGACGGAAGCCTATGTGATGCGCGGCCGGCTCACGCGCCCATTTTTTGGCATGGCATGATCGCGTTGAAGACGCGGCGTTGGCTTCGCGCCGGCCACGGCTGCACGTTCTCGCGGCAGCTCATGCCCGAGTTTCGTCGGCATCGGACACCCTCTGAAAACGTGAGGGCGCAGGGAAGGCCGGGAGCTCGCCGCCCCCATGGCCCCCGTGCGAAAAGAATGCACGGGGCAGGAACCACAGGTTCGGCCGAGACATCCCGGCCTTCCCTGCGCGATGGTTTGAACGGCTGCTCCGTGCTCTCCCCGGTGTCCGGCTTTTAGCCACCGTCGCCAGTGGGATCATCCACCGGCTTGGCATCAGCGTCGGGATGCCAGGACCACACGGCTTGACCGTCCGCAGCGGATCGTTCGTCGGCGCGACAAGCACGCTGCGATCCACTCCGGCCACCGCCTCCCTGCCTCGCGTCTCGTGACGACCGCGCGTACGCCCCTCATCGATGAGGCAGGATGGCGCATCAAAGCACACTTTCTGAAAAAGCGAAAGTGATTTTTTTGTCGGCCGTCCGGGCCGCCTGATCCGCCCTGTATCACAACCGCCGTCATTCCGGGGCAAGGCCGAGAGGCCTTGAAATCTCGATATTGTCCATTCTGAACAACTTCGAGATTCCGGGTTCAATCGTCAACACGCAGCCGCTCCGCGCCTGCGCATCGACGATTGCCCCGGAATGACGGAGAACGCGGTGACGGCCCAGCTTCTTTTGATGCGGTCGAACTCACGGAAACATTGTGTTTCGTTTTCATTCGCTTGCAATCCGGCTCCGCCCCTTCCAGCTGACAGCCGGACGCCGTATGACGGCCAGACGCAATGGAATGAGACATGACCACAGCAATCGAATTCGGCCTCGACACGTTCGGCGACGTCACGCGCGGCGGCGACGGCGCCATGGCTGCGCATGCCCAGGTGATCCGCGACGTGATCGAGGAAGGCGTGCTGGCCGACCAGCTCGGGCTCGACTTCATCGGCCTCGGCGAGCACCATCGCGGCGATTTCGCGATCTCGGCGCCGGAGGTGGCGCTGGCGGCGATCGCCGCGCGGACCTCGCACATCAAGCTCGGCTCGGCGGTGACGGTGCTGAGCTCGGATGATCCGATCCGCGTGTTCCAGCGGTTTGCGACGCTGGACGCGGTGTCGAACGGCCGTGCCGAGGTGATCCTCGGCCGCGGCTCGTTCACGGAATCATTCCCGTTGTTCGGCTTCGACCTCAAGGATTACGAGGCGCTGTTCGAGGAGAAGCTCGATCTGTTCACGAGCCTGCTGCCGCAGCAGCCGCTGACCTGGCA
>JBARNF010000430.1:0-4224 GCA_049802835.1 Bradyrhizobium sp. | reverse complement strand
AACACCTCCAGAAATTCCATCGTCCCCTAAGTGACGTAGGTTAAAAGCAAAGCCGCCGGATGGTTCGGTTCCAATGCGGAAAAGTGACGCAACGTGACCGGAAAATTTGGAACGACGGATGGAACCGAGAACAAGGGGCGAAATGCAGCGATGACGATCATCAAGGGAGCGGCCGCCGCGGTCACCGGCGCGGCAAGTGGTATCGGCCGCGCGCTGGCGCTGGAACTGGCGGCGCGCGGCTGTGATCTGGCGCTCGCCGACCGCGACGAGGCCGGCCTGCTCAGCCTCGCCGGCGAGCTCGAATCCAGCGGACGCAAGGTGACGACGCATCGGCTCGACGTCAGCGATCCCGCGGCGATCGCCCGGTTCGCCGATGATGCGACGCGCGCCCATTCCGGCCTCAACATCGTCATCAACAATGCCGGCGTGGCGCTGTTCGGCAGCTTCGCCGAGATCGACCAGGCCGAGATGGAGTGGCTGTTCAACATCAATTTCTGGGGCGTCGTGCACGGCACGCGCGCCTTCCTGCCGCATCTCGCACGCCGGGCCGAGGCCCATGTCGTCAACCTGTCCTCGATCTTCGGCATCATCGCCCCGCCCGGCCAGTCGGCCTATGCGGCGGCCAAGTTTGCTGTGCGTGGCTTTTCCGAGAGCCTGCGTCATGAGCTCGCCACCGCCAACAGCCCGGTCAAGCTGTCGGTGGTGCATCCCGGCGGCGTTGCGACGGCGATCGCACGCAACGCCCGCGCCGGGCGCGGCATGACTGACAATGCCCGCCGCGTCCAGTCGATCGAGCGCTTCGAGCGGATCGCCAAGACCAGCCCGCGCGACGCGGCGCTGCGCATCATCCAAGGCATCGAACGCAACGAGCCGCGCATCCTGATCGGCGGTGACGCGCGCTTCATGGATCTGTTGCAGCGGTTCATGCCGGGCACCTATTGGAAGGTGATGGCCAAGCGGCTGGAGAAGGCGGCGAAGCAAGGCTGAGCCACCGCGCGCCAGGCGAAATCGTTCTCGCGGCGCGCCAGGCGTCCGAGTCTTGCGAAGTCGCCGCCCTCGTCGAGATGGAGGGCGCAGGGAAGGCCGGGCCTCGGCTGAGGCCCGTGGCCCGCGTGCGAAAGAAAATGCACGCGGCGGTTACCACAGGTTCAGCCGAAACGACCCGGCCCTCCCTGCGCGATGGTCTGACGCGTTATACGTGCTCTCCTTGGTGCGCCGGGCTTTTTGGCCACCATTCGCGAACAACGCGCTTGCGCGCCTTGCGCGGGACACCAGCGTCGGGGTGTCAGGACCACACGATTTCCGCGTGCGCATCGATCCGTTCGTCGGCGCGGACAAAGCCACGCTGCGGACCACTGCGCCCATCGCATCCCAAGCCCGCGCCTCGTGACGATCGCGAAACGCCCCTCCGGCGGGCCGGGACATCAGCAAATGTGCCGGTGATTTGCCCGACGGTGCAAGCGCTCATCCTGCGACAAACTAACACGACGGGCAGTTTGCGCATGGCGGATATGTGCAGACAACGATGACGAGCGCCGCTCCTATTAGCAAGGCAGGCGTCATTCCGGGGCGACGCGAGGACACAAATCGCGGCTCGCGATTTGCGACAGGCGGCTTTTGAAGATCACATCTGGTGATGCTCGGCTCCACCCTCCCCTGGAGGGGGAGGGTGGATCGCACGCGAAGCGGGCGAGCGGGGTGGGGTGAAGCCACGAACGCCGGTGCGGGTGGAGAGATCACCCCACCCCGCCTCACGTCTCGCTTCGCTTCCCGTGAGGCGACCCTCCCCCTCCAGGGGAGGGTGAAATTCCTCTCGTGCCTCCGCGCAAGGAGCGACAGCGTCTTTTCGGCACTGCGCACGTCGAAGCACCAGACACCCCCGCGTACCGGATACCCCGTTTGCGCCCCGCATGCGCAGGACATGACGACGGCTGCGAGGAGAGCTCGTGCCCTACCGTCCCATCAGCTGATCGGCGAAATAGCCGATGGTCTTGCGGTAGATCACCGCCCTGTTCCACTCGCGCATGGCGTCGAAATTCGCTGAGCCCTCCTCGTAGGACGCGCCCATCTTGAAGCCGTTGGTGTGCAGCAGGTTCGCGGTCGAGGCCAGCACGTCGGCGGTGGAGTGGCGCAGATCGACGCGGCCGTCGCCGTCGAAATCGACGCCGTATTTGATGTAGGACGACGGCAGGAACTGGGTCTGCCCAATCTCGCCGGCAAAGGCTCCGATCAGGTCGCGCAGGGTGAGATCGCCGCGTTCGACGATCTTGAGCGCCGCCATCAGTTCGGTCTGGAACAGCTCGGTGCGGCGGCAGTCATGCGCCAGCGTCGCGAGCGTGCGGATCACCGGCAGCTTGCCCATGTCGCCCTTGCCGAAATCGGTCTCCAATCCCCAGATCGCAATCAGGATCTGGCGGGGAACGCCGTACTGCTGCTCGATGCGCGACAGCAGCGCCGCATGCCGCTGCAGCATGGCGCGCCCGCCATTGATGCGGCCGGGACCGACGCGGGTTGCGACATACTGCTCGAAGCTCTTGTTGAAGGTGTAGCGCTGGCGGCGGTCGAAGGAGAGCACGGCGGGATCGAGCGTCACGCCCGACAGCGACTGGCTGACCACGCCGCCGGAGACGCCGGCGCTCTGCGCTTCCGCGGAGAAGCTCGTAATGAACGTGTTGAAGTCGCCGCCGCAGCGCGCGGCGAGAGCGGGCGAGGCAAACGCGAGGCTGGCAGCAACGATGAGCGAGCGGAAGATCAGCATGAGAAGAGAGATCCCTGCGTGAGAGCATGATGACGGCGGGCCGCGCCGAGAGGCAAGCACCATGCCCGATTTGGCCGTGGCAGGCCAGTCGGCAGGGATCGTCAGCGATCCGCATCCTGCTTCGCCGCTTTGAACGCAACGCGGCCTCGCCGCCACTCATCCAAGACGTGGCCTCCGTCGAAAGCGCGTTCCTTCGACGCGTGCTGATCGAGCTGCGCCCTTCTGTACGCCACACACGTTGGTCCCCTTGGCCTCAGGGCTATCGCATATGAAGATCTGAGTCGTTTCGCTGCGCTGCCTCCACGTCGTCATGCCCGGGCTCCGTCCCGGGCATCCACGTCCTTTCCAGGATGCCGAACGACGTGAATGGCCGGGACGGAGCCCGGCCATGACGGTGTGGAAGGGGCCGAACTCAAAGTTGGACCGTCATATGCGATAGCCCTGCCCTTTTGACTGGAGAGGTCCCCATGAGAATGACGTTTCGGCCCGGTGCATGGGCGCAAGCGGCCCTGGTCGCGGCTCTGCTCTGTCACACCTTAGCGCCCGCGACCGCCCAGCCCGGCGATGTGGCGGGAGCAAGGGACTTCCCCGGCATCGGCCGCTTCGCCGGCAGCGTGATCACCGGCTATGTCGCCAAGGATTTCGACGCGACGCGGCTGCAGGCGGCCCCGTTCAAGGATGGCAAGGCGACCGACGAACGGCGCCTGGAAGGCCGCATCACCCGCATCGCGTATCGGACCGCGCCGGGCCCTTCGATCCTCGAAGTGTCGCGCAATTTCGAGAACCAGCTCGCCAAGGCCGGCTTCGAGACGCTCGTCGGCTGCGACACCGAGGCCTGCGGCGGCATCCCCTTCACGGAGGCGATCGACCTGCTGCCGGTGCCGCAGATGTGGGTCGACGGCTTCGACTACCGCTATTTTGCCGGCCGCAAGGCCGCTGATGGCCGCGAGACCTATGCCAGCGTGCTGGTCAGCCAGAACAATCAGCAGATCACCGCCCAGCTCACCATCGCCGAGCTCGGCGCGATGCAGAACAAGATGGTCAGCGCCGCCGAGATGGCGAAGGGCCTCGGCGACAAGGGCCACATCGCGCTCTATGGCATCTATTTCGACACCGACAAGGCGACCATGAAGCCGGAGAGCCGGCCGACCCTGGAGCAGATCGCGCAGCTGCTCGCCGGCCAGCCGCAGCTCAACGTCTTCATCGTCGGCCACACCGACAATCAGGGCGCTTACGACTACAATCTAGACCTGTCGCGGCGGCGGGCCGAGGCAGTCGCCGGGGAGCTGGCGCGGAGCTACCGCATTGCGCCGGCGCGGCTGCGCACCGCCGGCGTCGGCTTCCTCGCACCCGTCGGCAGCAACGCCACCGAATCAGGCCGCGCGCTCAACCGCCGGGTCGAACTGGTGACGCCGTAGCGGCCGCTTCATCGGCGGTGCCCTCCCTCCCACCGCGGAGGCCGTGCC
>JBARNF010000429.1:0-3211 GCA_049802835.1 Bradyrhizobium sp. | reverse complement strand
CATCGGCGAAGCGGCCGAGCATCTGTCCCTCTACCAGCTCACCATCGAGCCCGAGACCCCGTTCGCGGCGCTGCGGGCGGCGGGAAAGCTGGTCATTCCCGAGGATGCGGCCGCGCGCGATCTCTATGACGCGACCCAGGAGGTGTGCGACGCCCAGGGCCTGCCGGCCTACGAGATTTCCAACCACGCGCGGCCGGGCGCCGAATGCCGGCACAACCTCGTCTATTGGCGCTATGGCGAATATGCCGGCATCGGGCCGGGCGCGCATGGACGGCTCGACCTCAACGGCACGCGGCGCGCGACCGCCACCGAGAAGCGGCCCGAGGCCTGGCTGATGCGGGTGGAGAACGAGGGGCACGGCCTCGTGACCGACGAGGCGCTCACGCGCGGCGAGCAGTCGGACGAGTTTTTGCTGATGGGGCTGCGCCTCGCCGAAGGCATCGACCCCGAGCGCTATGCGCGCATGTCCGGCCGGCCGCTCGACCTCGCCCGCATCGCCGCACTCACCGGCAACGGCTTCGTGGAGGCGACCGCGGACGGTCGCCTGCGCGTCACCCGCTCCGGCTTTCCGGTGCTGGACGCGGTGGTGGCCGACCTGGCGGCGTAGCCCTGACGCTAGCCGGCATGCCGCGACCGCCTCCCTCGATCACTCACGAGCGCGCGCGAGCCGCGCTGCGGCAACGTAAAGCCGAGCGTTGACACGCGGGATACACTATTGCTCCCGTCAAGGGTGGACATGCAGGCCCGGCCCACCCGTCCCGTGCACCTGCCTCCAATCGAGCGCGGCCACCTCTTGTTTGATCCAGGCACGGAAGGCCTGCACATGAGGGTGTTCCCTCCGGCTGTTTGCGCAGACGAAGTGAAAAGCGCGGCCCGATCGCAGAGTAAACTGAACCGGTATCACGAGCCGCCCCGTGCGTAGGTCATCATAGGCCAGCACATCGTGCGCAAGCAGCACGCCGGCACCTTCGCCCGTGGCATCGAGCGCGTGATCAGCGCTGTTGAAGCGCAGTCCGCGACTGACGTCGACGCCTTCGACGCCGGCCGCCTTGAACCAATCGGTCCAGGTCGGCACCTCGGCAGGGTTGACGAATGAGTCGTCATGAATCAGTGGCACATTCTTGAGTGCTTCCGGCCGCTGCATGGGCCCGTGCGTCTCAATCAGCCGAGGGCTGCATACGGGCACCAAGGACATCTCAATCAGTCTCTCGATCACGAGCGCTGAGTCGGTCGCCGCATCGATGGCCAGATTGCGTATCGCAACGTGGACCCCATCGGTCGTGAAATTGGCATTACTGACGGACGAGGAAACGCGAGCATCAATCTCAGGATAAGCAGCCGAAAAGCGGTAGAGCCGCGGCGCCAGCCACTTCGAGGTGAAACCGGGCGGCGTGCTGATCACGAGCGCGCGTTCCTCGCCTGCGCTACTCAGGCCCATTACCGCGTCACGGATGTGGATGAAACCCGTCTGCAGACCGGGATAAAGCATCTTGCCGGCAGGCGTCAGCGCGATCGATCGCACGTGTCGTTCGAACAGCTTGAGGCCGAGCAGGTCTTCGAGCCCGCGGATCTGGTGGCTTAACGCCCCAGCGGTCACATGCAGCTCTTTTGCGGCTTTGGTCAGGCTCAAGTGTCGCGCGGCGGCCTCGAAGGCGCGTAAGGCAGTGAGCGGTGGCATTAGCCTATACATGAGAAAAATTCACTTATCAGCTGAGAAGTCATAGTTTGTCGTTGTCGTATTTGTGGACAATATTCCATACAGCAAAAATGACGAGTGAGGAATACTCAACCTTCAACATTTGAAACACGATGGAGTGTGACACGTGACCTACGCAGCACATCACAGCCATTTCGCCCCTTATTTCGCCGACAAGGCTTCTCCCAAGAGCTCTCCCAAGAGCAATGCCGTCGCGAAGAGGCCCGGCGTGTTGAGGCGCATCTTCGACGCGATCGTGGACTCGCGTCAGAAGCAAGCCGATCAAAAGATCGCCCGCTGGCTTGGGCGGATGCATCACTGATGATATCGAGCGCGAGATGACGCAGAGCCTTTTGACGGACAATTGGAATGTTCGCCTCTGAGGGGCAGCAAAGTGAAGTATTTACGACATTGGCAGTAGGCAGCGGACCAATCTAGCTGCGGGCCAAGTGGCAAGTGACTTTCTCCATCACTGACAGCAGAAGGGTGTCCCATGCCTTTCGTCCGCATCGATTTGGCCAAGGGTAGGTCCACAGAGATTCGCAGGTCTATCGGCGAGATCGTCTACAAGGCGGATGATCAAGGTCATCAATGTGCCGGCCGATGATAAGATTCAGATCATCACCGAACACGCAGCCGACGAGTTCAACTTTGCCAGCGCCTATCTCGGTGTGACCTATTCGCCGGGCATTGTGTTCATCCAGATCACGCTCAACGCGGGGCGATCTGTGGACCTCAAGAAGGCCTGCTACAAGCAGATTGCCGATGACCTTTACGCCCAACTTGGCGTGCGCAAAGAGGACGTATTCATTAATCTGATAGAGGTCGCCAAGGAGAACTGGTCGTTCGGCAACGGCGTGGCGCAGTACGCAGGATAAGGGGAGCAGTCCTGATTGCTGTAAGGCGAGCTTGCCCCCTGATGCCGAAAAAATATCCGCTCGCGGCCCCTACGAGCTGAACGTCTTCGGCGCCGGCGAGACCACCTGGCCGCCCGAGGGCGTCGCCTTCAAGATGGCGAGGCCGCGCTGGTTGGTGCCGTCGCTGCGGAAGCGGAACACCCCGTCGATCCCGGCGAAGCCGGAGGCGTTGGTGAGCACCTCGTCGGTGATGCGCTGGGTGCCCTGCGTCTTGACCAGCGCCGCCACCAGCGCCACCGCGTCATAGGCGAGCGTCGCGGTGCGTACTGGCTCCTGGCCGTAGCGGCCCTTGTAGCGGGTGGCGAAGGCGCGGAACCCGGCCGAATCGGGCGCGGCGAACCAGCCGCCTTCGAGCGCGGGATCGTTGAGCACGCGCGGATCGTCCCACAGCCCGGTGCCGAGGATCTGCAGCCGCTTGAGATTGACCCCGTTCGCCGCCAGCATCTGCGCCACCTTGGGCACGGCGTCGCCGCTGTCGGGAATGAGCAGGGCGTCGGCGCGGCCGGCCGCCTGGGCGATCGCCTTCACCGGCGCCGAAGACGTTCAGCTCGTAGGGGCCGCGAGCGGATATTTTTTCGGCATCAGGGGGCAAGCTCGC
>JBARNF010000428.1:0-11959 GCA_049802835.1 Bradyrhizobium sp. | reverse complement strand
CGCGGGCGCCGTGTTCGGGCGGCTGGCTGCGGGCGGCACCGCGGGGACCTTTCACGCCGTCTCGCAGGGGCGTTCGCCACGTGACGCCTCGCGCCTGCGCCGCAAGCATGCGGCCAAGGACGCGCGCCTGATGCCGGAGCGGAGCGAGGATTATGCCCGCTCCGAACGGGCGACCTACGTGTGCTGGCAGGACTGGCTGCAGCACGCGGCTGATCCGGCGCTGCAGGCGCGCGGGGCCGAGATGGCGCAGGCGGCGCGGAGCATTCTGAATCGCATGTCGTCGGCCGAGCGCGCGATCTACACGCCCGCGCGGTGCGCCGCGATCCGGCACGAGTTCGCGCGGCTGAGCGAGCGCTGGGTCGCGCTCGCGGTCGGCGAGAGCCTCTCCGAGCCCTGGTAACGGCTGCATCGCGCACGCTTGCCTTGACAGGCCAGCCGTGTCCATGCGCGATGGCGGCTCTCTCGACGAACTCGGACAGCCATCATGCAGGTGCCTTCAGGTCACGACCGCAATGCCGATCAGATCGCTTACTGGAACGGGCCCGGTGGCCAGCGCTGGTCCGATCGCCAGGAGGCGCAGGATATCCTGCTCAGGCCGGTCTCCCAGATCCTGATCGACCGCATCGCGGCCCACCCGGGCGATCGCATCCTCGACGTCGGTTGCGGCTGTGGCGGGCTGTCGATCGCCCTCGCCGCGCAGGTGGCTCCGAGCGGACACGTGCTTGGGGTCGACATCTCCGCGCCGATGCTGGAGCGTGCGCGCGCGGTGGCGCCAGCCGGGCTTGCCGTGGAGTTCGTGCTGGCGGATGCCACCGCGCATCCGTTGCCGCCGGCGAGCTTCGACCTGCTCGTGTCGCGGTTCGGCGTCATGTTCTTTGCCGACCCCGTGGCGTCGTTCGCCAACCTGCGCCACGCGCTGAAGCCCGGCGGCCGCGTCGTGTTCGCCTGCTGGCGCGAGCCGAAAGCCAATCCATGGATGATGGCGCCGCTGCAGGCGGTCTATCGCCACGTGCCCAAGCTGCCGGAGATGGCGCCGGACGATCCCGGTCCATTTGCCTTCGCATCCGACGCGCGGGTGCGGCGCATCCTCGGTGACGCCGGCTTCAGCGACGTCGCGCTCGAGGCCCGCGCGCTGTCGCTCGATGTCGCGATCGGCAATGGGCTCGAGGCTGCCGTGCAATCGGCCTTCGAGATCGGTCCGGCCAGCCGTGCGCTCGAGGGCCATCCGCCGGAGACGCGCGAGGCGGCGCGGCAGTCCGTCCGCGACCTGCTCGCGCAGCATCTCGTGGGCGATAGCGTCACGCTGTCCGGCTCGATCTGGCTGGTGACGGCGCGCGCCTGAAGCCGCGGCGTGCATGAGTTTCGGAAAAGCGGCATCAGGTCGCAGGGAGTGCACGCTCGGAAGTCTCCGCCGCGGGCCGGCAGCGTTGCGCCTCGATGAGCACATTGTCGAGCGCGCGATCGGTCTGCTCGGCGGCTGTGGCATCGGCCAGCTCGGCGAGTGCGGCCTCTTCAAGGGCCAATGCCGTATCGCTGAGACCAGCGAAACCATAGATGCCGCCGGCGCCGGCGAGGCTGTGTGCCCTCTGCCTTATCGCCTCGAGCGTCGCGCTGATACGATGACCCTGCTGCAGCGCGAGGCGGTTTTGCTCGAGCGCCGCAGCGTCCTTTTCGACACGCGCCAGAAACGCGCTGCGTAGTTCGTCCAGGGGGGCGCTCGCCGGCTTCTTGACGAACGTCCTGACTGACGCCGCGAGCGTCATCGGGTCGAATGGTTTTGCGATCACACCGACTGCCCCGAGCGCCCGAAGGCGCTCGGTCTCGCGGCTTTGGGCGCGCGCCGTCATGAAGACGACGGGAATGCGTGCGGTCTCAGGACCGGCGCGCAGGCGTGCCAAGGTGGCGGGGCCATCCATCACCGGCATCATCACGTCGAGCAGGATCATGTCGGGTCGCCACGCCGCGGCAACTGCAAGTCCCTCGGTGCCGGACTCGCAGCTTCGCAATTCGAAGGTTGGGTCGAGCGCGATGGCCAATTCCACGACCTCGCGGATATCGGGCTCATCCTCAATATGGAGCAGGCGAATACGTGTCATGCAACCCCTCCGCAAAATGGGCCGGTGGAAGCGCCAAGCGATCCCGGACGGCATCGGCCAGTTTTTCGAGCGACATGGTCTGATCTGAAGATATTGGGTCGAATTGATCGTCCTGTTGTTCGATATTCCGTCGTTTGGCGAAGATGATCACCGGAATGATGTTGCCAGTGCTGCTGCGGAGCTGCGGCAACAGGTCGAGGCCCGATTCCTGCCCCAGTGCGATGTCCAGGATCGCCAGATCGATCCGCTCAATCGACAGGATACGGCGTGCCTCTTTGATGGAAGCAACGGAGATCACGTCGACCATCGGACGTAGCTGCGCCTCGACGGCCGCGAGGATATCTGCGTCGTCATCGATGTGGAGCACGCGGGGCCGCGCACGCGGTACGATACCCGTCTCGGACCTGAGAATCTCGACCAGCGGCTTGAAGCTGACTGGCTTCTCAAGCCAATGGAGCACATGGAGAGCGGCCGCTCTGGGATCTCTCTTGCCTTTCTCGGGATCTCCGGAGAGCACGATGATCGGGGTCCGCCGGTTGGCCGACTGAGCGCGCAGCCGCACGATCAGGCCGATGCCGTCGCCGTCCGGGAGCTTCAGATCGACGATGATGGCCACGTAGCGGGTGGCTTCAGATCGCGTAATTGCGGCGTTGAGCGTGTGCGCGAAATCGACCGCGAAACCTTCCCGTCGCAAATATTCGCGAATGCCGATCGCTTCCTGACGCTGGTCCTCGCAGAACAGCAGGCGTGGAGCGGCTGGATCTGCATCGAGGTCGATCTCGCCGCCGACTTCGCTATTCCAGATCGGAAGATCGACAAAGAAAATCGTGCCGCCGCCCGGAGCGTCCTCGAAGCCCACCTGACCTCCAAGCCGCTCGACGATTTGCCTGGCGATGCTGAGGCCGAGACCGGTACCTCCCTTCTTGCGGGCGTTCGTCGCGTCGGCCTGTGCGAATTTCTCGAAGATGTGCGACTTGAAGTCCGCCGGTATCCCTGGGCCGTGATCACGAACGGAGACGCGGACGTTTGGCAGACGTTCTTCGATCGCAATCACGACCTCTTCGCTCGGCGGTGAGAACTTGATTGCGTTTGAAAGGAGGTTGGTAATCACTTGGGACAGGCGGTCGGGATCGGCGTTCACATCGAGTTTGACGGAAGCATCGTCGAGCCGGATTTTCACGCGGAAATTGGCGGCGTAGCCACGATTGTCTTCGATCGCGCTCTCGATCAGTGCATGCAAATCGATCCTGTCCATGTTGAAGACGATCTGACCTGCCTCCATCTTTTCGATGTCGAGAATGTCGTTGACCAGCCGTACCAGCCGCTGGCTGTTGGCATGCGCTATCTTGAGCAGGCGGGCTGCTGATTCCGGCATTTTGGTCGCCCATTGCCCGGCCAGAAGGCCGAGCGAAGCGGAAATCGAGGTCAACGGCGTGCGCAACTCGTGGCTCACCGTTGCCACGAATTCGTCCTTCAGCCGCTCAGCCCGCTTGCGATGACTGATGTCGACGATGACGGCCAGGACCATCAACTTGTCGCCGGCCCGGATGGGATTGAGTCCGACTTCGATGGGCAACTCGCTGCCGTCCTTTCGACAGCCGAACAGGTCGCGACCGGCGCCCATCCGTCGACACTCCGGTGCCGCCATGAAGCGGGCTCGGCTTCCGACGTGCTTCGCCCGCAAGGGTTCTGGAATGAGCAGATCGACGCTTTTCCCGACGAGCTCGTCGCGGGTATAGCCGAAGAGCTGTTCCGTCTCGGTGTTGATCATGACGATCGTTCCGTCGCCCTCGGTCATCACCATCCCGCTCGGACAGGCTTCGACCGCAAGCCGGAGTATTTCGTCCGCGAACGATCTTTCGGTCATCTTGCTCACGGCCCGATCGCGTTCGAGTTTTCGTTGTTCCAGCAGGAGATGCGTCCGGTCGAGCGCAAGCGCGACCTCCTCTGTCTCTCGCACGCCTGATGGCGGCGTGAACGGCGTTTCTCCGCGCCCCAATGCGAGAGCAGACGGAATGAGGCCGTTCACAGCCCTTGAGATCCGCTTCGACTCGTAGGCCGCCACGACAAGCCCCGTGAGAACGATGAACAGGGTGCCGACGCCGCCATACATCAATAAGATGCTTGGCTTCCGGTAGAAGTTCGACACCGGGACGCTGACCCCGACGCCCCATTTCGAGATGCCTGATTTTTGCAACCCGGCATAGACAGGCGTGCCGTCAGCCCGCTCGGTTTCCACCATGTCTTGTTGCGTACTGAGCTGGGATGGCCGTGCTGGGGCAAGGGTTCCGATCAACTCTGGACGCTGGGAATGGGCGACGATGATGCCTGCGGAATCGATGATGGCGGACGCCCAATCTTTCGGAAGGCGCTGCTCGTGAAGTATGTGAGTGAATCTCGATGGAGAGACGCCGACGCCGATCGTGTATTTGACACGCCCGTTGACCACCACCGGCACGTAGACGGCGACCGCGTGTGCCGCCGTCGTCTCCCCTGTGAAAAGATCGGAGATCATGGGCTGGCCGGTTCGAAAGACCGCCTCCCGTATCGGTCCGTTGGAGGCCAAGGGGAGTTGGGATCCATACGGCAGCAGCGTGTTGACGATCTGCCGGCCGGTGTCATCACCCAGCACCGCAGTGTAACCTTGGAGCAGGGGAAGAACGTGCGTTGCCTGATGGTGGAATGCAGCAAAGTCCTGCGATGCAATTGATGGAGATTCGGCCAAGACCTGAGCGGCGGCGATCGTGCTGGAGATTTGTTGATCCAGCCGGGCTGCCAAGGCATTCGTCGCCATGGTGACGCTCTGCGAAAGCAGCTCGCGCTCACTGCTGTAGAGGCCGGAAGCGAGAGCACCTAGACCCGCGATTGCGGGGGCAGCCAACGCAAAGACGATCCGACGCAGGCTCGCACCAATGGGGCGGGATGAACTCGGGCGGTCTCCGATTGGTCTCTTTTGTGCGCCTTCGAGGACGTATGAATTGACCATGTGACAGCGGCTCCATCAGGCGTCGTCGGCCGCTTCAGCCTTTGCGCGTCCGGTGCCGCTTCCGACTGCAGCGCCATGCGGACCAGGTCGGGGGTAGCGTTCCGGGCCTTGTATTTCTTCATGATCCGGCCGCGATGGCTCTCGAAGGTGCGCGGACCGATCTTCATTCGGAGAGCTCCCTCCTTGTTCGTCAATTTGTTCGTCAATCCGTGGCTCACGAGACGCAGCACGTCGCGGTCGCGCTGCGTCAGGTAAAGATAGCTGGTACTCATCTTCGAGACTTCCGCATCCGGGCCGTTTTCGTCGCAAATCGCAACTATCCGTGCTTCAGCCGCAATCCTTTGTCACAGATGAGGTCGATGATTCCGCGTGGCTGTGAATCTAATAAGCCACATACCGCGCGTGTATTAACGTGTGAATCCGTACAAACACTCAAGCCGACCCTGAAGCCGACAGGGTGAGGCTGCTTTACGCACATCGTTAGACATTGCTGCGGTGACCTTGACCTGACGTGGCTGCCCAGGTCGTCTGCGCGGCATCTGGCAATTGGTCGGGTCGGACGCGTGGCTAATTACGCCGAGCGGCCCGCAAGGACGGTTTTCGGATCGTAGCTCTGACAACGCGACGGCTGGCAGACCGCCCTCCGCGCGGCGGTCATTGGTACAGGGGGGAGCCCTCGAGATTATAGGAAAAGCCACAGAGCCGTTGCAGGACATCGAACAACTCCCCGACGTCGGCCGATTTCCGGAGTACGCGTGTAGCGCCGGGGTAGCCGGATATGCTGCCTTCCAGCCGTCGTCTTACGGTGTTGCTCAGGCGCCGCGCGCTCTGAACGATCACAGGGATTGTGCTGGTTTCCGGCGTGCTTCGCAGCTTGGTAAGCAGGTATTCCGCGTCGCCGTTGGGCATCGCGTAGTCGGCGATGATGACGGTCGGCTCCTGCCGGCGGGCCATCCAGTAGCCGCTGGCTCCGTCCGCGGCGCAAAGCAGATCGGCTCCCAGATGGGCGAGCTTGCTCGCATAGAATTGTCTGACGTGCATATCGTCGTCGATCAGCAGAACCCGCGCACGCTCGGTCAGACGTGGCGGGGTACGCTCGCTCCGCGCCCACCTGATATCGGTGGACTTTTCGGGATAGAACTCAATCAGACGGTTCTCGAAGTCGTTCCAGAACGCAGAGCCTTTGCGGATGCAGGTCACGTTGATGTCGGAGCAGAACTCGGTGATTTCCTGCCCGACATGCCCGGTTATGACGATCACGTGTTCCGATTTTTGGGTGCTTTCGGCCAGCATTGATAGCACCGAGAGACCGTCCACCTCGGGCATATGCACGTCGATCACCATGATGTCCGGCCGTATTTCACAAGCCTTGATCAGTGCCTGCAGCCCGCTATTGGCGGTCTCGACTTCAAAGCCCATGAGGCTGCAGCGCTCGGCGAGCGCCCGTACGACGCAAGGATCGTCATCGGCGACGAGCAGCTTGGGAAACAGATTCGGCGAATGATGTTGAGGCATTATCCTGCTCCGTGAGCCCGGCGGAGTGAAAATCCTGACGAAAATGTCCGCTCAGTAGATCGCAGGGTCCGTTAAAGCCTCATTGAAAGCCGGAATTGCATTTTCCGATGATGCAACTTCTTGCGATGTTGCGGTAACATCTTCCTGCGTTGAGACTGCAGACAGAAGCTCTGGTCGGGATCTGCAAGCGAGTGGGCTGCGGAACAGAGCGCGCGTCAGGCGCGCTCCTCCCAGATCATCGCCAGATGCACGATGGTCTGGACCGCCTTCTCCATGTCGCGGACGCTGACCCATTCGAGGCGCGAGTGGAACGCATGCTCGCCGGCAAAGATGTTGGGGCAGGGCAGTCCCATGAAGGACAAGCGCGAGCCATCGGTGCCGCCGCGGATGGAGGACCTGACCGGCGTCAGTCCGGCGCGGCGGATCGCATCCTCGGCATAGGTCACGATCTCCGGATGGAGATCGATGACTTCCTTCATGTTGCGGTATTGCGCCTTGACCTCCAGCCGGTAGCTGGAGTGCGGATAGTCCTTCATCACATCCCTGACGATATCCTCGAGCAGCGCCTCCTTCTGGCGCAATCCCTGCTCGCTGAAATCGCGCACGATGAAGTCGAGCCGCGCCTGTTCGAGCCCGCCCGAGATGGCGACCGGATGCAGGAAGCCCTCCTTGCCCTCCGTCGTCTCCGGCGAGCAGGTGTCCTTGGGCAGCCGCTCGACGACGGCGGATGCGATCTTGATCGCGTGCTCCATCTTGCCCTTGGCAAAGCCGGGATGGGCGCTGACACCGTTGATGATGATCGTGGCGCCGTCGGCGGAGAAGGTTTCGTCCTCGATGTTGCCGGCGGTCTCGCCGTCCATCGTGTAGCCGTACGCGGCGCCGAGCTTCTTCAGGTCGACCCGGTCGACGCCGCGGCCGATCTCCTCGTCGGGTGTGAACAGGATCTTGATCGTGCCGTGCTTGACCTGCGGATTGCTGATCAGGAACTGCGCCGCGTCCATGATCTCGGCGATCCCGGCCTTGTTGTCGGCCCCGAGCAGCGTCGTGCCGTCTGACGTGACGATGTCGTTGCCGATCTGATCTTTCAGAGCAGGATGCTCGGCCGCGCGAATCACCTGGCTCGGATCGCCCGGCAGCACGAGGTCGCCGCCCTGATAGCTGCGCGCGATCTGCGGCTTGACGTTGGCGCCGGAGCAGTCGGGCGAGGTGTCCATGTGCGAGCAGAAGCAGATCACCGGTACGCTCTTGTCGGTGTTGGCCGGGATCGTCGCATAGACGTAGCCGTGCTCGTCGAGATGTGCGTCCAACAGGCCCATCGCCTGCAGTTCGGCCGCGAGCAGGCGGCCGAGGTTCTTTTGTTTCATGGTGGAGGGGCAGGTCGGGGACGTCGGGTCCGACTGGGTATCGATCACGACGTAGCGAAGAAAGCGCTCGGTGACGGTATGGGTGAAGCTGAGAAGCTGGTTGGACATGGGCACCGCAAGGTAAGAGGGATCATATTACCGTCGAGCGGTATATATTAATATATCAAATGCCAAATGCCAGCAGTTGGAACCGGCGCGACCTCGAGTTCCACATCAAATAGCGTCTGCAAGTTCCTTGGCGGCCCGGAATGCCACCTTCCGGGTCGCCTTGATCGGCACGGCCTCGCCCGTGGCGGGGTTGCGACCGGTGCGGGCGGCGCGCCTGCGGACCTGCAGGATCCCGAGACCGACGATTCGGACCTTGTCTCCCTTGCGCAGATGGCGCGCGATACGGACGACGGTCCCGGTGAGGATCTCTTCGACCTGCTTTTTCGTCAGCCCATGCTCCTCGGCGGCGGCCGCGGCCAGATGCTTCAATGTGACGGTGATCGGACGTGCCGCACGTTTTGCCATGCCCGGCTTCCTCCGTGTGTTCCTACTGACGCGCGGCGGCGCGACGCGCGAGCCCGGCCAGGGCCGGCAACTGGACGGGGCCTGAAGGATACGGTCGAAACCGCGGCTTGGCTCACTAAAACCTTGCCAGTAAGACTTGGCAGTCCTCATCAATTGGTCGGCGGGAGGCGTCTGCGCCGGCTGGGAGGGAGGCGATCGTGGGTGGCGATTGGCGTCTCATCAGGGACTTCCCACAGCCGTGGGTTCATTGTCCTTGACTTCGAAACATCGCCCCTTTAAGTCGCAGGCCTCCGCGGATTTCGCGATCACGCGGGAGTAGCTCAGTTGGTTAGAGCGCCGGCCTGTCACGCCGGAGGTCGCGGGTTCGAGCCCCGTCTCTCGCGCCATTTTCGATGGCTTAGCACCCTCACACGCATCATCCGCACCTAATCCTCGGCGTCGCGAGCGCGCGCGCCTGAAATGGCGCGTGACCAACGCAAAAGGCCGCCAATTGGCGGCCTGGAGGGCGTCTCGGAGAGGGATGAAGGATCCGGCTCAGCGGACCATCGAATCGGCGGAACTGGTCACGACGACCGGCTTGCCAGCCTTGACGACGTGCGCGGCCGTCTGGCTGCCGTCAACGTTCGTCCGGGCCGCGATCCCGAAAGCCATTACGGCGATGCCCGCGACCAGAGCCACCACAACGATCTTCAGGTGGGTGGAGCGATCGGCGGAATGGAGCGAGTGGTTCATGTCAGCCTCCCGGCGTCTCAGAGCGCCACTTTCTTGCCCGGACATCTACCGCCTCTTTGTTTCGATCCCGTTTCTTCGTTTCCTCAAAATGGTTTCATCGGTTGCAGGACCCGTCTCGGCAATCGAGAGTAAGTGGCGCATCCTCCGACCATCGCGATCGTGCCCGCGCTGCGGCGTCGCCTAGCCGCGGATCGGCGTGCCTGCATGCACGTCCGAGCCTGTTCGATGAGCTTGATCCGACAACGCTTAATCACCATTTGACCGAATGCAGGGAGCGCACCGCCAGGGTCCACCGGGGGCTTCCCAAGCCGATCGCTGATTCGCAGTCGATCTCCGACCGGCTCCGGCCTGCGCACAACGTTGTGCGTGCTCGCGATCGCGCTGCCATGCTCGCCTCGATCGATGTCTGTCCGGCACCGTAGTGGTGCGGGTCTGCGATGCGCAGCGCGGATGCGTCTTCGAGCGGGCCGCCGTCCGCTGTGTGTCCGGGTTTCTGCAATGTGGGGAGGGATGGCGGCGGCGAGACGGCTCGTCTTGCGCGGCTTGGTGCGCTGCGCTAAGGCTCAGAACAATTCCAATGCAACGAATCTGTGGTTTGCACCGAAACCGCAGAGGAAAGTGGCGCCGATGACCGGCATCCTCCAGAGCTATCTCCCCCTCGTCGTGTTCATAGGTGTCGCAGCCATCATCGGGGTGGTGCTGCTGATCGCGCCCTTCGTGGTCGCCTACCAGCAGCCCGATCCCGAGAAGCTCTCAGCGTACGAATGCGGGTTCAACGCGTTTGATGACGCGCGCATGAAATTCGACGTCCGCTTCTATCTGGTTGCCATCCTTTTCATCATCTTCGACCTCGAAGTCGCCTTCCTGTTCCCCTGGGCAGTGGCATTCGGCAAGCTCGGCGCGGCCGGCTTCTGGTCGATGCTGCTGTTCCTGGCCGTGCTGACGGTCGGGTTTGCCTACGAATGGAAGAAAGGCGCGCTTGAATGGGATTGAGCCCGACCACGTCCTCGACCGGGCCGGCGATCGCTCCGGCCCCGAAGGGCATTCTCGATCCCGCGACCGGCAGGCCGATCGGTGCCAACGACCCGTATTTCCTCGAGGTCAGGCACGAACTGTCGGACAAGGGATTCTTCGTCGCCACCGCCGACGATCTGATCACCTGGGCCCGCACCGGGTCGCTGATGTGGATGACGTTCGGCCTGGCCTGTTGCGCGGTCGAGATGATGCAGGTCTCGATGCCGCGCTACGACGTCGAGCGTTTCGGCTTCGCGCCGCGGGCTTCGCCGCGCCAGTCGGACGTGATGATCGTGGCGGGCACCCTGACCAACAAGATGGCGCCGGCGCTGCGCAAGGTCTACGACCAGATGCCCGAGCCGCGCTACGTCATCTCGATGGGCTCGTGCGCCAATGGCGGCGGCTACTATCACTATTCCTATTCTGTGGTCCGCGGCTGCGACCGCATCGTTCCCATTGATATCTATGTCCCCGGCTGTCCGCCCACCGCGGAAGCGCTGCTGTACGGTGTTCTGCTGCTGCAGAAGAAGATCCGGCGCACCGGCACGATCGAACGCTGAAGGTTTTTCGCATGGACGACGGCAGGCTCGACGCCCTTGGGCAGACGATCGTGAGCGCGCTTCCGGGTGCGGCGATCGGGTATTCGATCGCGTTCAATCAGCTCACGGTGAACGTGGAGCCGGGCCGGATCGTCGAGGTCGTCAAACATTTGCGTGATGATGCGGCCTGTCGTTTCATCAACTTCACCGACATTACGGCGGTCGACTACCCGGAGCGCGCGAAGCGCTTCGATGTCGTCTATCACCTGCTGTCGCCGACGCTGAACGCCCGGATTCGTCTCAAGGCCGAGGCCGACGAGACCACGCAGGTGCCTTCGATCATCGAGGTGTTTCCCGGCGCCGACTGGTTCGAGCGCGAGGCGTATGACCTCTATGGCGTGATTTTCGTCGGCCATCCCGATATGCGCCGGCTCTTGACGGACTACGGCTTCGACGGCCATCCGCTGCGCAAGGACTTCCCGACGACCGGCTTCGTCGAGGTGCGCTACGACGATCAGGAGAAGCGCGTGGTGTACGAGCCGGTGCGGCTCAACCAGGAATTCCGCAAGTTCGATTTCCTCTCGCCCTGGGAAGGCGCGGACTACCCGCTGCCGGGCGACGAGAAGTCGAGTAAGTGAGTGGGAGCGCGAGCATGAACGAGCAAAGCCCGGCACTCCGCAACTTCACGATCAATTTCGGTCCGCAGCATCCGGCCGCGCACGGCGTGCTGCGGCTGGTGCTGGAGCTCGATGGCGAGGTCGTCGAGCGGGTCGATCCGCATATCGGCCTGCTGCACCGCGGCACCGAGAAGCTGATCGAGACCAAGACCTACCTGCAGGCGATTCCCTATTTTGATCGGCTCGATTACGTCGCGCCGATGAACCAGGAGCATGCGTTCTGCCTTGCGGCGGAGAAGCTGCTCGGCATCGAGGTGCCGCGTCGCGGCCAACTTATCCGCGTGCTCTATTGCGAGATCGGTCGCATCCTGTCCCACCTCCTCAATGTCACCACGCAGGCGATGGATGTCGGCGCGCTGACCCCGCCGCTGTGGGGCTTCGAGGAGCGCGAGAAGCTGATGGTGTTCTACGAGCGCGCCTCGGGCTCGCGCATGCATGCGGCCTATTTCCGCATCGGCGGCGTGCATCAGGACCTGCCGACGAAGCTGATCGACGACATCGATGCCTGGTGCGATCCGTTCCT
>JBARNF010000427.1:0-2300 GCA_049802835.1 Bradyrhizobium sp. | reverse complement strand
CATCCTCGCGCTCGACACGCTGTCGCGCAGCTTCGACGTGATCGAGGCGAGCGGCGTGCTGCATCACCTCGCCGATCCGCTCGCCGCCTGGCAAAGGCTGCTGTCGCTGCTGCGTCCGGGCGGAGTGATGAATGTCGGCCTCTACAGCGAGCTCGCCCGCCGGCACGTGGTGCGCGGGCGGGCGTTCATCGCCGACAAAGGCTATGACGCGAGCGCGGACGGCATCCGCCGATGCCGCCAGGAGCTGATGGCGAGCGAGGATCCGCTCCTGCGCGAGATCACCGCCTCGGGCGATTTCTTCAGCCTGAGCGGCTGCCGCGATCTGCTGTTCCATGTGGAGGAGCATCGCCTGACCCTGCCGCAGATCGCCGCCTTCATCGCCGCGCAGGGCTTGACCTTCCTCGGCTTCGAGACCACCGCCGCCGTCCGGCTCCACTATCGCGGCACGTTCCCGGACGACAAGGCGATGACGAACCTCGACCAGTGGCA
Source organism: Bradyrhizobium sp. (assembly GCA_049802835.1). Taxonomy (GTDB): domain Bacteria; phylum Pseudomonadota; class Alphaproteobacteria; order Rhizobiales; family Xanthobacteraceae; genus Bradyrhizobium. The sequence continues at coordinate 1,811 of JBARNF010000427.1, read as the reverse complement.
CGCGTTCGAGGTCGCGAACCCGCGCGCTTTCGCCGCCATGTATCAGTTCTGGGTGCAGAAGCCGTAGGGCCGCGCGCGGCGGGCAAAAACCCCCTCTCCCTCCCCGGCATGGCCGGGCTTGTCCAGGCCAATCAGTTCCTCCGTCATTGCCGGGCTCGACCCGGCAATCCAGCTTCTTGAGCTGACGCCAGTGGCGATTGACCGTGACCGGTCAGACATTCCTCCGTCATTGCGAGCGCAGCGAAGCAATCCAGCGCCACGCAAGGAATTCTGGATTGCTTCGTCGGCTTCGCCTCCTCGCAATGACGAATGCGCGGGTCGAGCCCGCGCATGACGAGTGAGAGATTGGGGCCGCCGGTATGAAACACGTTCTGCTCGCGACATCTTCCTTGTGGCCGAAATATCACATCGCACAAACGTCTTGTCTTTGTTTGGTGTCGAGACGGCGTCATCCCCGCCCGCAATACCGGCCCGGTATGACCATGCGGTTGTTTAAATCCGCGAATATCTGAAAGGTGAGTCCATCGTCGAGCGCACCCGGTCGAGATCATGCGGGACACGGGAGCTTTTCATCGCAGGGGATCGAGGGGACGCTATGAACACATTCGCATTGCGACGCCGGTCGTTGCTGTCGGGCACGCCGCTCGCCGGCGCGGCACTTTGTCTTCTGACGTTTTCCACCATGACATTTGCCGCCGACTTGGGCTCGCCGCTCCCGTCCAATACGCCGAGGGCCGGGTTTTTCCTCGGATTGGGCGGCAGTTACAATTCGGTGAATTTCGGCCAGGACCTCAGCGCCGCCGGCATTTCCAACGTCTATAGCGGCACCACATTGGTGGCTTTTGGACAGGCCGGAGGGCCCGCCAATCCGTTTCACGACACCCAGTCCTCATTCGCGCCCGAGGCACAGGCGGGTTATTTCCAGCAATTCGCCGGCAGCAGATGGCTGTGGGGAGTCAAGTTCAAATACAAATATCTCGGGGTGACCTCGACCCAGGGGAATGTCGATTCGCCTCAAACCGGATCGTTCACCAATACCGGCGCCGCGCCCCCCGATACGACGTTCACCGGGAACGTCGTCATTCAATCCTCCCAGACGCGCATCAACCACGAGTTCGATTCGCTGGCGTTCCTCGGACATTCGTTCGGGAACAGCACGGTGTATCTGGGGGCCGGCCCCGCATTGTTCGGAACGACAACCAATCTTTATCGCGCAACGGGTTTCGCGGCCATCAACGGCGTGCATTACGACATCACCGGCACGCCTGCCGACTTTTCCAGCTCCAAGTTGATGTGGGGCGGCGCCGCGCAGATCGGCACGACCTACTCCTTCGACCCGAGCTGGTTCCTGGATCTGAATTATACCTATGCCATGACCAGGCAATATACAAACAACTATTCGGGGCCCTTCGCGAGTGCGGCTGCCGGCTATACGGATACCGGCACCTTGTTTATTTCCACCTCTCAGCGCGTGACGTCGCAAGCGTTCGCCGTCTCGATCAACAAGGTATTTTGATTTTCAAATACCGAATCGCGACGTGTCGCATGACGCCGCGAACGTCGCGGCGTCACGACAGCGAGCGCGCCTTCATGCGCGAGGTGCGCGCCAGCCCGTGCTCGGTCTTGTCCCAGCGATAGGGATCGCGCACGAGCTTGTAGAGCGCGTACCACGCCGCGACCGACAGCAGCATCCAGTGCGCCGGCACCAGCAGCAGGACCCATCCGGTCGACAGGAGCCGGCGGCGCGCCAGCCCGGCGAGGCCGAGGATCGCCGAGGCGGCGTAGCCGGCGATGAAGGTGCCGCTGTAGAG
>JBARNF010000426.1:0-6051 GCA_049802835.1 Bradyrhizobium sp. | reverse complement strand
CCCTCACGATGCTGTCGCGCGAATTGCCGGGCTGCGCCCCGATGCCGTCCTGCTCGACGCGTCGCTGCTTGACGGCGCCGCCTCACCAAGATGCATCCGCGAGATCGTTCCGGAGATCAAGGTCGTTGCTTTCGCCGTCACCGAAATCGATCAAGAGGTGATCGCCTGTGCCGAGGCCGGGATTTCGGCCTACGTCCCGCGCGAAGGCTCGACCGAGGATCTGGTCGCCGCAGTCCATCAAGCCATGCGCGGAGAGCTCGTCTGCCCACCGCGCGTGGCCGCATTGCTGTTCGGCCGCGTCGCCACGCTGTCGGCGGAGCAAACGGCGCCGATCGACGACGGCGCGCTCACTCAACGCGAGCAAGAAATCATCCCTCTCATCGAACGAGGCTTGTCGAACAAAGAGATAGCGCGGCATCTGTATGTCGGAACCGCCACCGTCAAGAACCACATACATAACATCCTGGAGAAGCTGCGGGTTCGACGTCGGGGCGAGGTGGCGGCTCGGATGCGCCGGGGGCACAGCCAAACCCACGGCGGGATGGTCCGGCCGCGCGCGTTGGCCGACAGGGCCGAGTAGATCGTCGCTGTCCATTTGGACTGGACCAAATGGTCTAGAGCTTTTTCCGGCGAAGTGGATACTGGTTCGCCGAAAGCAAACGCGACAAATCGAGAATCCAGAGCGTGTGCCCGATTCGATCGAAGCGGGCACACGCTCTAGTGAAACGACGGCATGGCCGCGAAAGCGGCGGTTTCATCGCACGGTGAGATCATTCTCGCGCTGCGCGACGGCTCCCACGACGACATCGCAGGTCGCACCGGTCCACATCCCCGGCTGGATCATTTCTGACCAATCGATCCATTCACGCGCGGCCCTTTCCCCGCAAGACTGAAATGAAAGCGCATGTGGCTCCCATGTGGCCCCGGTGAAACAGATCCGCATCCTCGTTGCCGGAATGCCCAGGATGCTGGTGGATATCATCGAGGACATCGTTGCCTCGGAGCCCGACTTGACGATCGTCGGTGAGATTGACCGGAGCACCGAGCTCGCATCCGCCGCGCGACGCACGCGAGCCGACGTGGTGATCAGCCGGCAAGCGGACAGTGACATGGAAGCCGACGAAATGGCGCTTCTTCTCATAGGACGTCCGCCCAAGGTGGTTGCGATCACCGACGATGGACGGCAGGGCTTCGTCTACGAGCTCCGTCCGCATCGCAGTCCGCTCGGAGAAATGTCGGTGGAGCGCTTGATCGCGGCGATCCGGGTCGCTGCGCGCGACGAGCATTCCTGAGGAGCCGATTTCACCCAACCGGAGACGGTCGATGCCGAATGCTCTGGCGCCCGATGAACTTGCGATGTCATGTGCGGATGCTGCCGGCCGGATCCCGCCCTCGAGGCGGCGGCCGAAGCCGAGTCCGCGCTGGCACATCGAACCGTAGGGCATGCGGCGCGATGGCCAACTTTCGAGCCATAGCAGCGACGGGGAAGACGCTCGCCGGTCTGATCCAGGATCGCTATCCGCGCGACGAGTTCGGCCCATCGCTCGACGTCCAGCTTTATCAGACGCGCGATTTCGAAGGGCCGATGCGCGACGGCTTTTCGGTGTTCCTGTATCGCGTCGCGATCAACGGATCCGTGCGCAACCTGACGTATCGCCGGACGCCGGACGGGCGTCGCTTCCGGCCGTCGTTGCCGCTCGACCTCTACTACATGATCACTCCGTGGGCGCAAGACACCGAACGCCAGTACCGCATGCTCGGCTGGGCGATGCGGATGCTCGAGGATGTCGGCCAACTCAGTGCGAGCCATCTCAATCACTACGTCGCCGAGACCGACACGTTCACGCCGACCGAGAGCGTCGACATCATCTGCGATCCTCTGGCATTGAACGACTACTTCACCCTGTGGGACCGGCTGAAGACCCTGCCACCGTCGGCGACCTACGTGCTGCGCATGGTGCTGATCGACTCGGACGTGAGCATCACCGAGGGACCGCCGGTTCAGACGCGCCGCTTTGAAATGGGCGAGGTGACCGCGTGACGCCGGGCCTACGAGTTCTGGAACGAAACCTCCGTCGCGCGCCGTTCGGCCTGCGCCTGTGGGATCTCGCCGGCGCCACGCACCTGATCGACGGGCTCGAGATCGACGTGACATTGCGGGGACGTCGGCAGCCCGCCGCGCGCGCCAGCGTCAATCGCAGCGGCGTCTATTATGCGCTCGGCCTCCCCGGCCTGCGCGACTTCGAATTGAGTGATGCCGGCGACGAGACGGCCTGGAGACCCGCGTTGCGGGCCTATCGGGTCGAGGTTCGCGACCCACTCGACCGGTTCCTCCCGTTTGCCTTCGATGCCGACCTGCCGGCGCGCGGACTGTTCAACCGGCTCATGCCGGGGACGGCGCCGACGTCGCCGCCGGCGTTCGGCTCACCGCCCGCATTCATGGTCGACGGCGTGCCGCTGTTCTCGACGCCGAGCCGGCCGGTGCCGGAACCGCTCGCCGCGGTGCGCGCGCAACTGCGCGAAATCGGCAGCGACCGCCCGGCCGCCTGCTGCCTCGTCACCGTCAGCGTCAATGGGACGGTGTGCGGAATTGGCCTTGCCGACCGCGAGGGACGTGTCGCGATCCTGTTTCCGTATCCCGACCGGCCGCGCCCGACGCTGACATCGCCGCCCTCCCCCGCCAATGATTTCAAGTGGAACGTCGAGCTCACGGCCTATTACGTCCCGCCGCCGCCCGATGCATCGACGCCGGAGGTCGCAGATCTCGCCGCAGTGTTCGCGCAGCTCGATTCGCCGCGGCCGCTCTATCGATCGATCGCATCGCCGCCGCAAGGGCTGCCGGCCCTGCCGCTCGACTATCGCATTCCCCTGACCGTTCGCACCGAAGGCGGCCCGACCGGACCGTCTTCATATCTGTACGTCGGAACTGCCTGACCGCTCGAGATACGGCGAGGAGAACCGCCATGCCTGAATATCTAGCTCCCGGCGTCTATGTCGAGGAGACGTCGTTTCGCGCCAAATCGATCGAAGGCGCCAGCACCACGACGACCGGCTTCATCGGTCCGACGCGCTACGGGCCGATCGACATCGAGCCCGACATCGTCACCAGCCTGGTCGAGTTCGAGCGCACCTATGGCGGAAAAGAGAAGCTGCAGTTCGACGGCGGCTCCGTCGTCATCGACAATTACATGTGGCACGCGGTGCGCGGATTCTTCGAGGAAGGCGGGAAGCGGCTCTACGTCAGTCGGACGTTCAGGCCCGTCAGCAGCGCAACCCTGTCCGGTTATGCGCGTGGGGCCCTCGGCAACAGCAGCCCCCCCGCGTTCCAGGTGCGCGCTCGCTTTCCCGGCGAGTCCGGCAACGGGCGCGTGACTTTCACGCTCAAGATCGGACAGAACGTCCTCGTGCGGGAGGCCGGCGTCAGCCAGCTGCGCTCCGTGTCCGATCGCGACGTCGTCTGGATCCGCGACAAGGACGGTACCCTCGCCTCCCCCGTCGACGCCGGCGGCTTCTTCCTCGCGCTGTGGGACGCGAGCAACCGGACCTGGAAGCTCACGCGAGCCGGCGACGACTTGGCGACCGCGCCGATCGAGCTGCAGGCGCATCTCGACCCGGCTTTGGGCCATGAAGTCCGTATCGTGACCGTGACCGTCACGTTCGAATCGCTCAGTCCGAATGCGATGCCCTTCGTCGCCGCCGATCTGCCGCTCGATCCGCATCACGAGCGCGCCGGATCCCCCGATTCCGTCTTCGCCTATTTCGACGCCCGGCCGGCGAATCTCGCGCGGGCGCGCACCATCCCGATCGTCATCGACAACAGCCCGTCGGGCGGCACGGGGGTGGACATCCTGCAGGACTTCTTCGCCACGAACCCGACCGCAAGTCCTCCCTCGAGTCCACCGTCGCTGTCGCTGGAGCAGAACCTGCAACGCCTGACGAGCAGCGCGGAGGAGCGAAGCGTCGTCGTCGCGCTCGCCAATGGCGACGACGGCACGCGGCCGACGGAGGCCGAATACGAAGGAACCGATGATCCCGGCGGGGCGATCAAGACCGGTCTCAAGCAGTTCGAAGACTTGGAGGACATCTCGATCGTCGCCGCGCCGGGCTCGACCTTCGGTTACGAGAACGGCTACCAGCCGCAAGCGCGTGCGATCACCAGCCTGATCATCAGCCATGCCGAGCGGATGCGATATCGCATCGCCGTGCTCGACAGCGGCGACGCGCAGGCGATCTCGCAGGTGCGCGCGATGCGCGCCCGCTACGACTCGAAATACGCCGCCCTGTACTATCCCTGGATTCGCGTGCTCGACCCGTTGTCGCAGCGGGAAATCAACGTGCCGCCGTCGGGCTTCGTCGCCGGAATCTACGCGCGCAACGACATCAACCGCGCAGTCTATAAGGCGCCCGCCAACGAAGTCGTCAATCTGGCGATCGGTTTCGAGCAGTTCCTGAACAAGTCGCAGCAGGACGTGCTCAATCCCGAGGGCATCAATTGCTTCCGCTTCTTCGAGGGGCGCGGCATGCGACTGTGGGGCGCGCGCACGATCAGCTCCGATCCCGAATGGAAGTACGTCAACCTGCGGCGCTATTTCGCCTATCTGGAACGGTCGATCGACAAGGGCACGCAGTGGGCGGTGTTCGAGCCGAACGGCGAACAGCTCTGGGCCAACGTGCGCCGCACGATCGAGGACTTCCTGCTCAACGAATGGCAGAACGGCGCGCTGCTCGGCGACAAGCCGGAGAAAGCCTACTTCGTCAAATGCGACCGCTCGACGATGTCGCAGAACGACCTCGATAACGGCCGGCTGATCTGTCTCGTCGGCGTCGCGCCGCTGCGTCCCGCCGAATTCGTCATCTTCCGCATCGGCCAATGGACGGCCGATCGCAAAGTCTGAGAGGCACCATCATGGCGACCCCGCGAGAACGGCCGTACGTGCAATTCAACTTCCTGGTCGATCTCGGTGACGGCGTCACCGAGGGTCCGGCGGCGGGCTTTCAGGAGGTGAGCAACGTCGGCATGGAAGTGACCGTCTCGGAGTACCGCACCGGCAACTCCAAGGAAAACAGCGTGATGAAGGTCACGGGAATGAACAAGATGAAAGACGTCACGATGAAGCGCGGCGTGATCGGCTCGCTCAACCTGTACCAGTGGCTTCATCAGATCCGCAACGGCGACCAGGGAGCGCTGCGCACGGTCACGATCCAGCTTCAGAACGAGGATCACACCGCGATCGTGCAGACCTGGAAGCTGCTGCGCGCCCGCATCATCAACCACACCAGCGGTCCCTTCAACGCGAAGGGAACCGACGTAGCCATGGAAGAGCTGGTTCTGGCCTACGAACGCCTCGAAATGGAGTGATGACCGGTGCTTGCGCTGCGCGGCCTGCCGGGAATCCGGATCGACGTCGCACCGCCGCCGCTGGCGGAGGTGCTGCCGCGCATGGATGTGGCGGTGTTCGTCGGCTTTTCGGCGACCGGACCGACGCATCGTCCGGTGGTGATCGAAAGCATCGCTCAATACGCCGCGGTGTTCGGACCGGACGCCCCGCTCGCCTGGGATGCCGAGCGCAGCGAACGCGTCTACGCCAATCTCGGCCCCGCCGTGCGGGCCTTTTTTTCCAACGGCGGGCGGCGCTGCTGGGTCATCCGCGTCGCACGGACGCAGGCGATCGAAGCGATCTGGCACGGGCCGGGTGACGCGCCCGCGCCGGCCGGTCTGGCGACGACCAATCGCTTCCCGTTGCCCGGAGTCCTGCTCGCGCCGGGAAACGGCGCGCCGCTCACGCCGGCTCATGCGCAGGCCCGCAGTACCGGTTCGTGGTCCGATCCGTTACGCGTCGCGACGGCGCTCGGCGCGACCGGCATTGCGGTCGACGGTTACGCACTCCTGCCGTTCGCTCCATCGGTTCCGCGCATCACCTTCGACACCCGCGCGCCGTTGCGGCCCGGCGACCTGATCCGGTTCGACGATTCGGCGGGGAGCGGAATGATCGAGATATTTGCGACGGTCGACCGCGTCGTCACGACCGCGAATAGAGGTCCCTCGGTGGA
>JBARNF010000425.1:0-3002 GCA_049802835.1 Bradyrhizobium sp. | reverse complement strand
GTACGAGGCGCTGGAGCGCCGGCCGGACGACGTGAAGGTCGTGATCGATTTTGCGGCGTGACGCCATGGCCCTGCGCATCGAAGACTATGCCCTGATCGGCGACTGCGAGAGCGCGGCGCTCATCGGACGCGACGGGTCGATCGATTGGCTGTGCTGGCCGCGCTTCGATTCGGAGGCCTGCTTCGCCGCGCTGCTCGGCTCCTCCAAGCATGGCCGCTGGCTGATCGCCCCGCGCGAGCGCGCCCGCGTCAGCCGCCGCTACCGCTCGAACACGCTCGTCCTCGAAACGCGCTTCGAGACCGACGAGGGAGCGGTGCGGCTGGTCGACTTCATGCCCCTGCGCAGGAACCACTGCAGCATCGTGCGCCTCGTCGTCGGCGAGCGCGGCCGCGTCGCGATGCAGCTCGAGCTCATCCTGCGCTTCGGCTACGGCGCCATCGTGCCATGGGTCACGCGCACGGAGCACGGCGCGCTGCGGGCGATCGCCGGGCCCGACATGGTGGTGCTGCACACCCCGGTCGACCTGACGGGCCGCGACCTCACCACGGTCGCCGACTTCGTCGTTGCCGCCGGAGAGACGGTGCCGTTCGTCCTCACCTATGCGCGCTCGCACCTGCCCGTGCCGGAGCCGTTCGACACACGCGCCGCGCAGGAGGCGACCGAATCGTATTGGCGCAGCTGGGCCGACAAATGCCGCCCCGCGGGACGATGGTCGGAGGCCGTGGTGCGATCGCTGATCACCCTCAAGGCGCTGACCTTCGCGCCGACCGGGGGAATGGTCGCGGCTGCGACCACGTCCCTGCCGGAATGCCTGGGCGGCGTGCGCAACTGGGATTACCGCTTCTGCTGGGTGCGCGACGCGACCTTGACGCTGTTCGCGCTGATGCGCGCCGGATTCATCGACGAGGCCCAAGCCTGGCGCGAATGGCTGCTGCGGGCGGTGGCGGGAAGTCCCGATCAGATCCAGATCATGTACGGGATCGCCGGCGAGCGCCGGCTGACCGAATGGCAGGTGCCCTGGCTGCCCGGCTACGAGAATTCGGCGCCGGTGCGCATCGGCAACGACGCCCACCGCCAGCTCCAGCTCGACGTGTACGGCGAGGTGATGAGCACATTCCATTACGGCCGGCGCGCGGGCCTCGCCGGAACGCAATCCGGCTGGGATCTGCAGGTGGCGCTGCTCGATCACCTCGCCAAGGTGTGGAGCGAGCCCGACGAGGGAATTTGGGAGGTGCGCGGCGGGCGGCGGCAATTCACCTTCTCCAAGGTGATGGCGTGGATTGCATTCGAACGCGCGGTCAAGAGTGCGGACGAGTTCGGCCTCAAAGGCCCGATCGACGAATGGCGTCGGCTGCGCGCCGAGATCCACGATCAGGTGTGCCGGCGCGCGTTCGACCCGCAGCTCGGCAGTTTCGTCCAGTCCTATGACTCGAAGGAGCCCGATGCGAGCCTGCTGCTGTTGCCCAAGATGGGATTCCTGCCGATCGGCGACGCCCGCATCCGTGGCACCATCGCGGCGATCGAGCGTCATCTGATGGCGGACGGATTCGTGCTGCGCTATCGCTCCGAGACCGCGCCCGACGGCTTGCCGCCGGGCGAGGGCGCGTTCCTCGCCTGCAGCTTCTGGCTCGCCGACGCCTACATGCTGCAGGGACGCTGGGAGGAGGCGCGGCGCCTGTTCGACCGCCTGGTGGCGCTGCGCAACGATGTCGGGCTGCTGAGCGAGGAGTATGATCCGAGGACGCGGCGGCTGGTCGGCAATTTCCCCCAAGCCTTCTCCCACGTCGCGCTCGTCAACAGCGCCTACAACCTGCTCGCCAAGCCGGACACGCAGCGCGTCGGTACGCAAGTCGGCACGCAACAGGAGGAGGTCGCGACCCCTTGACCTCGAGGGGTCAGCCGCCCGCCTGCTCCATGTGCCGCTGCAGGATGCCGTCGAGCCAGGCACGGACGTCCTTCGGCTGGTCGAAGCAGCCGTCCGCGGCCTCCACCCTGCGGCCAACCGAGAAGCCGATGCCGCCGAAGGCGGGCAGCACCTCGAATACCGGCTCGTCGGTGGTGTCGTCGCCGACGAAGACCGGCCTTCGCCCGGCAAATGGCGGCAGCGCCATCAGCTCGACCACCGCCGTCGCCTTGGTGAAGCCGACCTGCTTGACCTCGACCACCGCCTTGCCGGGCAGGATTTCCACCGTGCCCGGCGGCAGCTTGGCGCAGATCTCCATGACCGCCGCGTGCACCGCCGGCCCCTTCTCCGGGGCGAGGCGATAGTGCAGCGCCAGGGAGTAGCCCTTGTCCTCCAGCAGGATGCCGGGACCGAGCTCGGCGACCGCGGCGAGCTTGCGCTTGAGGATCTTATCGAGCGCGGGGGTCCGGTCGCGCTGCGGGTCGGCGCCGAGGAACGGACGGAACTCGGCGCCGGGGCCGCCGATCGCGGGCAGCTGCAGCGGGGCGAAAATCAGGTCCAGATCGTCGAGCGAGCGCCCGCTGACCAGCGCCACCGCCCCGCCGGAGCCTTCCCACAATGCGCTCAAGGTTCGCCGCAGCGACGGCGGCACCCACACCTCGCGCGGCGTGGCGGCGAAATCCAGGAGCGTTCCGTCGATGTCGAGCAGGATGGCGAAATCCACCAGATCGATATCCTGGTCCGGGATGACATTGGGCATGAGACGCCTAATCCACGAACGCCAGCGGCCGGGCGACGGTCTCCAGGGATTTGCGCTCGGCCGCGATGCCGAAGCGCCAGGCGATCGCGGCCGCCGCGATCATCAGAGCGCTGCCGAGAAGATAGCCGAGAAACACGCTCGCGCGCGAGCCGGTATCGATCAGAATGCCGAACAGCCATGGACCGGCGATGCCGCCGACGCCAGTGCCGGCGGCGTAGAAGACGGCGATGGCGAGGGCGCGAATTTCCAGCGGAAAGGTTTCGCTGACGGTGAGATAGGCCGAGCTCGCGGCCGCCGAGGCGAAGAAGAAGATGACCATCCAGGCGATGGTCTGGAGC
>JBARNF010000424.1:0-4558 GCA_049802835.1 Bradyrhizobium sp. | reverse complement strand
TCGATGCCGAGCGCGAGACCGGCTTCCGTCGCTACAAGAACGAAGAGATGCTCGAGATCGCCTCCGAGCATCTCGATGTGCTCATCCCCTTCGTCAGCATCGATCCGCACAAGGGCAAGCTCGGCGTGCGCGAAGCGCGCAGGCTGATGGAAGAGTATGGCGTGCGCGGCTTCAAATTCCACCCGACCATGCAGGGCTTCTACGCCAACGATCGCCTCGCCTACCCGCTCTATGAAGCGATCAACGACGGCGGCGCGATCGCGCTGTTCCACACCGGCCAGACCGGCGTCGGCTCGGGCATGCCGGGCGGCATGGGGATGCGGCTGAAATATTCCAACCCGATGTACATGGACGACGTCGCGGCCGATTTCCCCGACCTCAAGATCATCCTGGCCCATCCCTCCTTCCCCTGGCAGGAGGAGGCGCTGTCGGTCGCGACCCACAAGCCGAACGTCTACATCGACCTCTCCGGCTGGTCGCCGAAATACTTCCCGCCGATCCTGGTGCGCTACATCAACTCGATCCTGCAGGACAAGATGCTGTTCGGATCGGACTGGCCGGTGATCACACCGGACCGCTGGCTCGCCGATTTCGCCAAGCTCGAGATCCGCGACGAGATCCGGCCGAAGGTGCTGAAGGCCAACGCGCGCAAGCTGCTCGGGATCTGAGATCGTCCGACGGCCGAGGCCTCGCTGTATCGAGCGCGGCCGTCAGGATCGTGCTATCATGCGCAGGCGCGGTGGCGATCGGCCATCGCGCCTGTTTTTGCTTTATCAGGTGAGCGCCGTGCCCTTCAAAGCCGTGGTCTTCGATGCCTATGGAACGCTGTACGACATCCAATCGGTGGCGGCAGTCACCGAGCAGGCGTTTCCGGGCCATGGCGACATCATCACCCAGGTCTGGCGGATCAAGCAGCTCGAATACACCTGGCTGCGATCGCTGATGCAGCGCTACGAGGACTTCGCCGTCGTCACCCGCGACTCGCTGATCTACACGCTGCGCGTCCTTGGACTGCGACCCGACGCAGCCGCGCTGGACCGCATCATCGCCAAATATCTCGATCTCGATCCCTACCCTGACGCGCATGCCACGCTCGCAGCGATGAAGGATCGCGAGCTTGCGATCCTTTCCAATGGCAGCCCGTCGATGCTGAACGGTCTGGTCAAGGCCAGCGGCTTCGAAACGCTGCTCGATGCGGTGATCAGCGTCGATGCGCACAAGATCTTCAAACCGAGCCGCCAAGCGTACGCGCTGATCGAGCAGACGCTTGGGCTTGCACCTCATGACGTGCTGTTCGTCTCCTCCAATCCCTGGGACGTCTGCGGCGCCAAGGCGTTCGGATTGAACGTCGCCTGGATCGAGCGTGTCAGCCCGGAGGCCATGGCCGCGGCCTGCCTCGAGACCGACCTGGTGAGGCCGCTCACCATGTTCAAGGCGCTCCGCACCCAGATGGACGAGTTGGGTTTTGCGCCGGATTATCGTATTGCTGCGCTGTCCGAATTGCCCGAGATCGCAGCCCAGCATGAGTCTTGAATCCGTCCGCGCCTTCTTCGCCGAAAAAGCCCCCGACATCGACGTCCTCGTCTCCAGCCAGAGCTCCGCGACCGTCGCGCTCGCAGCCCAAGCCTATGGCGTGGAGCCGGCCCGCATCGCCAAGACGCTGTCCTTGCGGGTCGGCGAGCGCGTGATCCTGATCGTGGCCGCCGGCCATGCGCGGATGGACAACAAGAAGGTCAAGGCGCAGTTCGGCGGCAAGCCGAAGATGCTCGGGCTCGACGAGGTCGCCAATATCACCGGACACGAGGTCGGCGGTGTCTGCCCGTTTGGCTTGAAGGCGCCGCTGCCCATCTATTGCGACGTCTCGCTGAAGGCGTTCGACGTCGTCGTGCCGGCCGCAGGCTCGACCCACAGCGCCGTCAAGATCACGCCGGACCGCATGGCCGCGCTGACCGCCGCCGAATGGGTCGACGTCTGCGAGGTGGCGATATAGCCGCTACTCGACGCGTCCGATCCGCTTCACCGCAGCGATCAGCCGTGCGCTGTCGACATCCATGAACCTGGCGAACTCCGGCGCGTCCTGATAGGCGACGGCGCTGCCAACGGCCGCGAACGTCCTCACCACTTCAGGGCTCGTCGCTGCCTGAGCCATCGCCTCGCGCAGGCGTGTCATGACGCTGGACGACAATGCCCGCTGCCCAAACAGGCCGGCCCAGATGTACATCTCGACGTCCTTGTAGCCGAGCTCGATGAAGGTCGGCACATCGGGGAAGTTCGGCACGCGCTCCGCGCCCCAATTTGCCAGGACGCGCAGCTTGCCATCGTCGACCTGCGGCTTCAGCGTTCCCGGCGCGGCGGCGATCGCCTGGACCGTCCCGCCGAGCAGCGCGGTCAGTGCCGGTCCGGCGCCGCGGAACGGCACATGAAGCAGCTTGATGCCGGCGCTGGAAGCAAACATCTCCATCGCCACGTGGAGCGTGCCGTACGGTCCTGACGAGCCGTAGAGGATTTCGCCGGGCCGCTTCCGCGCGTCCGCGATGAAGTCCTTCAAGTTCATCCAGGGCGCCGAAGCTGGCACGGCGAGCAGAGTTGGATCGGCCAGCACGCGGGCAATCGGCGCGAACTGCGAGACTTCGTAGGCCACGCGACGGTCGAACAGCCGGTCGGCTTCGGGCAACACTGCGAGCGACGACAGCGTCATCAGCAACGTATAGCCGTCGGGCGTTGCCCGCGCGGCCTGCGCGTTGCCGACCGAACCGCCACCACCCCCGGCGCGGTTGTCGACGATCACTGCCTTGCCTAGAATTCGCTCCAGCGCCGCAGCCACGGGGCGTGCGGCGAGGTCGGCCTGGCCGCCCGCCGGGAACGGCACGATCATCGTGATGTTGCGGTTGGGATAGACGTCCTGCGCCGAAGCGAGAGCTGACATCGGCCCCTGAATGAGCGGCAGCGCGGCGGCAGTCCGCAGGAACCGGCGGCGATTCATCGGCAGGCCTCCCCCGGCAGGTCTTCTCGTTCTGGAGAAAGTCTAGCGCGAACGATGGCACGTGGGCAAAGCAACATTTCCCCGCGCGCGCTTCGTCGAGGATCGGGCTGTATCGAAGAAGGGGATTCGATTTTCCCTTCCTTGCCGTCGACAGCTCCTGACCAGAAACTCAGCCAGCACCTCGACGCGCGCCGCCGGGCGGGATGGACCAATTACCAGATGCGTCCCGCCTGCGGGTAGGTTGCGAGCTTCGCCGGGGTCCTCATTTCGTGGTTTGGGACAGCGCGTCTTGCCCGGGTCGTGTCGTACCATACTTCAAGAAGAGCCCGCCAATAAGCCCGACCAACCATCCAACGACGGGATGCCAGAGCGGAACGGCCAGCAGCCCGAGCCAGCCCAGGGCGACCCGAGGCACCTGGGCATTGCTCTCATAAAACGCGGCGGAGCCCGGTACGTGTCCGCCATTTGCGTCGCTGAACTTGCAGGGCAGCCGCTTGCTCGTCTCAATACCATCCTGTGTGTAGACGATCAGCGCATGTGCACGCGCAGAGCAGATCAGGACGTCTCCCGACCGAGTCACACCGATATCGAAGAAGCCGCCCCTCGCGTCCACGGAGAACCCGCGCTCGAAGCCGTCGGGACCATAGCGTTGCACCCGCCCCAACGGCACACTCGCGACGAACACGCGTCCGTTCTGAGCCGTCACCCGAACCGAGCTGAGCGTGTTCGGAAGCTCGATAAGAGCAAGCCAATCGCTCGGAAAGGAGGCTAGCGCAAACGCCAGGAGGAAGCCGCCAATTCCGAAGGCAACAACGCATCTTGCAATCAGTCTTGAAAGCTCATTCCGCATGGAGATCGCTCCTGACGACCGGCGCCCGGCGGAGCATGATCCACGTTACTTGGGCTTTCCCTTGGCGAGCTGCTTGACCAGAAACTCCGAGAGCACCTCGACGCGCGCGGGGCGCGGGCCACCGGGCGGCATCACCAGATGCATCGCGCCTTCAGGCTGGCTCCAGCCTTTCAGGATCACCTCGACCTCGCCCGATGCGATCGCGTCGGCGATGATGAAATCCGGCAAGTCGGCGATGCCGAGGCCCGCGAGCACCGCCGGCAGCACCGCCTCGCCATTGTTGACGCGGAGTTGTCCTGCCGGCCGGACGCTGGCCTGCTCGCCGGCCGCATTGGTGTAGTGCCAGACGCCGGCGGTCGACAGATAGGCGTAGCCGAAGCATTTGTGCTCGGCGAGATGCATCGGATGCGTCGGGCGGCCGTGACGCTGCAGGTAGGACGGCGCGGCGACCGTGTAGCGCGGCATCGGACAGAGCCGGCGCGCCACCAGCGAGGAGTCCGGCAGCCGCGCGATGCGCAGCGCGAGATCAAAACCCTCGCCGATCAGGTCGACGGTCGCATCGCTCATGTGCAGGTCGATTGAGACATCCGGATATTGCTCCAGAAACGCCGGCAGCAGCGGCGCGATCTTCTTGACCCCGAACGTCATCGGCACCGCGAAGCGCACCAGGCCGCGCGGCGTCAGCGACTGCGCCAGCGCCTCGGTCTCCGCCGCCTCGCCATCGG
>JBARNF010000423.1:0-4167 GCA_049802835.1 Bradyrhizobium sp. | reverse complement strand
ACGCATTCGTCGGCATCGGCGCCGGCTTCTGGACCAATCGCGGCGACAGCTTTGGCGCCAATTATCGCGTCTCCCATGGCTGGCCGCGCGACGCCTTCTTCGCCAAGGGGACGCTCGGCCAATATGTCATCGTCATCCCTTCGGAGCGCCTGGTGATCGCGCGCTTCGGCCGCACCGTGAACTGGCCGCCGGAGGCCGATGGCGTGGCGCAGCTCGTGAGCGACGTCGTCGCTGCGACGCATGGCAAGACGGAGGTCATCAGCTCCGAGTGATGCATGCGCTACGATCTCCCCAGCGCCGTCGCCTGAGCGACGTGATCGAACCGCTCCAGCGACAGGATCGCATCCGCGAAGCTCTGCGCGCGACTGCTCAGCACGGGTCGCGCCAGCGTGATGAACTTGTCGCTCATCGCCTGCGCCGACGGGAACGAGGCCGGCTCGCCGGAGGGATCGTCGTGCAGCCGCTCGTACACGCCGTCCTCGGTGGTGATGGTCACGCGCGCACCGAACGGGTGGCTGCGGCCGATTTCGAGCTTGTCGTCCTGCACCACGTCGAACTTGTCGGCGAGCACATTGATCGCGGCATCGCCGAGCCTCGTGTAGTCGTCCCAGCCGAAGCGGCCCTGGTCGAGCGCCAGCGCGCCGGTAAAGAACATCGAGAACTGGCCGCCGACGGTCGAGGTCGGATGCCGCTTGGTGGCGGCGTCACCCGTCAGGGTGATGCCGTTGCGATGCAGGCCGATCTCGACCCGCTTGACCTGGTCCGGCATCAGATTGTGCTCACGGCGCAGCGCGATGATGGCGTCGATCGCGGCATGCGTATAGCGGCAGCTCGGATACGGCTTTACGCCGATCTTCATCGTCTCGTAGGTCGTGCCCAGTCCTGCGACCGCCTTCTCCCGGTGCGGCGTGTCGGTGTAGCCGACCAGCAGGCCGTGCTTGCCCTCGACGGATTCGACCGCGCCGATGAAATCGTTCCTGGCGAGCGTCGCCGCGATGACGCCGTTCATCGCGGAGGCGCCGACCTGATAGCGCTTGTTCCAGGCGCCGTTGACCAGGAATTGCAGCGAGCCCGCCGCCTGGCTGCCGGAGACGCCGAATGCATAGATGATCTGTTGCTCCGACAACCCGAACAGCTTGGCTGCGGCGGCCGCGGCGCCATAGGTGCCGGCCGTCGCGGTCGGGTGGAAGCCACGTGCATAGTGCGACGTCGGATCGAGCGCATTGCCGAGCCGGCAGCACACCTCGTAGCCCGCCACGATCGCGGTCAGCACTTCCCGTCCCGACGCGCCGACCATTTCGCCGACGGCGAAGGCAGCCGGCACCACGGGCGCGCTCGGATGCAGCGAGGAATCGGCGTGGGTATCGTCGAAGTCGAGCGAATGGCCCATCGTGCCATTGAGCAACGCCGCCACCGCCGGCGTCCACGTCCTGTTGTCGCCGAACACCGTCGTCTCGCCTGCCGAGTCGAGCTTCAGCGCCGCCAGCATCTTCACCACCGACGGCGTCGATTCAGCCTCGCGCCGTGCGCGGATGGCGCTGCCGAGGAAATCCAAGGTCAGCACCTTGGCGCGGTCGAGCACCTCAGGCGGGATATCGTCATATTTCAGCTCGGCGACATAGCCGGCAAGCGTTGCGGTTTCCTGGGCCATCGTGTTTCCTCGCTTGTTGAAAACAGCGTAGGCAAGCTGATTCCGCCTTTCAAGCCGGACGGGCCCGGTGGGAGGCTGCCATGCCGGGATCGCGCCGGTGCTTTTGAAGGTGAGAGATCGATGCAATCGCCCAAGAAGCTGTTCGGCCGGATGCGCGCCGGCAAGGCGCAGATATCGCTGGCCGTGCGCGGCACCGTCGCAGCAACGCTCGCCTTCGCGATTGCCACGGCCTTCCAGCTGAAGCTGCCGCTGTGGGCGGTGCTGACCTCCCTGATCGTCACGCAGGGGAGCGTCGGGCGCTCGCTGAAGGCGACGCGTGACTACATGTTCGGCACCATCGGCGGCGCCATTTACGGCGGCGCCATCACGGTCTTCATTCCGCATTCGGGCGAGCTGCAGCTGCTCGGTATGCTGATCCTGGCGGTGACGCCGCTCGCCTTCATTGCCGCGCTCAATCCCAGCCTCAACGCCGCCACCGTGACCGCGGTCATCGTGCTGCTGGTGCCGACCATGGGCCATCTCGATCCCCTGGGCTCGGCGATCGACCGGGTGTTCGAGGTCGCGGTCGGCGCGCTCACCGGGCTTGCCGTGTCGTTCATCGTGCTGCCGTCGCGCGCGCATGTGCAGATTCGCAGCGCCGCCGGACGCCTGCTGGAGCTGATTGCGGCCGCCATGACCGAATTGCTGGCCGGCCTGTCGCGCGGCCGCGACAACGACGCGCTGCACCGGATTCAGGACGGCATTGGCACCGCGCTGACCGAATTGAACGCGACCGGCGCCGAAGCCGAGCGTGAGCGCTCGGCGCGGCTGTCGTCGGGCGCCGACACCGGTCCGCTGTTGCGGACCATCCTGCGGCTGCGCCACGACGTCGTGATGATCGGACGCGCCAGCGTGGTGCCGCTGCCCTCGGAGCTGCAGTCGCGGCTGTCGGGCCCGGTCACGCGCGTCAGCGACGCCATCGCGAGCTATTTGCGCGGCTGCGCAGCGGCCATCCGCAACGGCTCCGGACCGCCGCCGATCTGGCCGATCCATGTTGCGGTCAAGGCCTATGCCGAGGAGGTCGCCGCGGTGCGCAGCGACGGCCTCACGCGAGGTCTTCCGGGTGACGCGGCCGAGCGCTTCTTCGCGCTCGGCTTCTCGCTCGAACAGATGCGGCAGAACCTGATCGATCTCGAGCGCGTCGTCGCCGAATGGGCCGGTGCGTCGACGGGAAGGCCGCATCGGCCGGAGCGCGACGAGACGCCGGATACAGCGGGCGCCTGATCCGCTCATCGTGACAGCCGCAGGAAGCGCAGCACCAAGAGTGCCGCATAGATGGTGGTGCCGATCGACAGGCCGATCCAGATCCCGGTCGCGCCGAGCGCGGTGTGGAAGGCGAGTGCATAAGAGGCGGGAAAGCCGATCAGCCAATAGCCGAGCACGGCGAGCAGCAGCGGGATACGCGTATCCTTGATGCCGCGCAGCGCTCCGACGGCGATCGTCTGCAGTGCATCCGTGATGAAGAACGTCGTGCCGACGAGGAGAAGCGTGGCGGCCAGCGCCGCGGTCGCTTCCGCGTCGGCGATGCCGGCGCCGAGGAACAGCTGCACGATGTCGAATCGCGCAACGATGATGGCGAGTGTGAACAGCACAGCCAGTGCGAGGCCGAGCAGCATCGCCATCAGGCCGGCGCGCCGGACACCCCCGGCATCGGCGCGCCCGGCCGCATGACCGACGCGCACGGTCGCGGCCATGCTGATGCCGAACGGAACCATGAACAGGATCGCCGTGATCTGCAGCGCGATCTGATGCGCGGCGAGCGCAGGCGTGCTGATCAGCCCCATCAGGATCGCGGCCGCCGAGAACAGGCCATATTCGAGCAGGAACGACAGCGAGATCGGCGCGCCGATGATGAGGAGCTGCCGCATCAGCCGCCAGTCGATACGACCAAGCCGCACGAGAACGTGATAGTCGCGGAACGGAGGACGGAACGCTGCGAACCACAGCCCGGCAAGAAATGTGCCGGTGTTGACGAGCGAGGTCGCGAGGCCGACGCCGGTCAGGCCGAGTTGCGGAAAACCCCAGTGGCCGTACAGCAGCGGGTAGACCAGCAACGCGTTGAGTGGGATCGCAACCAGGGTGATCCAGAGCACCGGTTCCGGGCGGTTGACCGCGCCCATGAAGCTGCGCAGCGCCATGAACCACAGCATTGGCGCAATGCCCCAGGCGAGCCCTCGCAGATAGGCCTGCGCAAGACGCGCTACGTCGGGCGCCTGTCCCAGCGCCAACAGGATGGCCTCGCCATTCAGAGCGATCATCATGATGGGCACAGCAATGAACAGACCGGCCCATAATCCAACACGTAGCGCGCGCCGGACCAGGCCGGCGTCGGCGGCGCCGAACGCCTGCGCGGCCAGCGGCGCCACCGCCGAAACCAGGCCCATGCCAAACGTGAAGCAGACGAAGAAGACGGTATGCGCCAGCGACGCCGCGGCCACGGCTTCGGTGCCGAAGCGTCCGATCAGCGCGATGTCGGT
>JBARNF010000422.1:0-5208 GCA_049802835.1 Bradyrhizobium sp. | reverse complement strand
GCTTGATCCCGAGAGCGCTCGCGAGGAAATCCGCGACATCGTCAACGACATCATCGCGATCAAGAATTTCGCGATGACCATCGCCGAGCAGGAAGA
This sequence comes from Bradyrhizobium sp., assembly GCA_049802835.1. GTDB lineage: Bacteria > Pseudomonadota > Alphaproteobacteria > Rhizobiales > Xanthobacteraceae > Bradyrhizobium. The sequence goes on along the minus strand of JBARNF010000422.1, from coordinate 5,112 downwards.
ACTGCTCGAGGACATCTGCAACGATGTGCTCGGCTATGGTCCGCTCGAGCCGCTGCTGTCGCGCGACGACATCGCCGACATCATGGTCAACGGCGCCGGCACGGTGTTTATCGAAGTCAACGGCAAGATCCAACGCACCGGCATCCGCTTCCGCGACAATCAGCAATTGCTGAACATCTGCCAGCGTATCGTCAGCCAGGTCGGCCGCCGCGTCGACGAATCCTCGCCGATCTGCGACGCGCGTCTCGCCGACGGCTCCCGCGTCAACGCCATCGTGCCGCCGCTGGCGATCGATGGCCCCGCGCTCACCATTCGTAAGTTCAAGAAGGACAAGCTGACGCTCGATCAGCTGGTCAAGTTCGGCGCCATTTCGCCGGAAGGCGCGGAAATCCTGCAGATCATCGGGCGCGTCCGCTGCAACGTGCTGATCTCCGGCGGTACCGGCTCGGGCAAGACCACGCTGCTGAACTGCCTGACCAACTATATCGATCACGACGAACGTGTCATCACCTGCGAGGACGCGGCCGAGCTGCAGCTGCAGCAGCCACACGTGGTGCGCCTGGAAACCCGCCCGCCCAACATCGAAGGCGAAGGCCAGGTGACGATGCGCGAGCTGGTCAGGAACTGCCTGCGTATGCGTCCCGAACGCATCATCGTCGGCGAGGTCCGCGGACCCGAGGCGTTCGACCTGCTGCAGGCCATGAACACCGGCCACGACGGCTCGATGGGCACCTTGCACGCCAACAACCCGCGCGAAGCGCTGTCGCGCTGCGAGTCCATGATCACGATGGGCGGCTTCTCGCTGCCCTCGCGCACCATCCGCGAGATGATCTGCGCCTCGATCGACGTCATCGTCCAGGCGGCGCGCCTGCGCGACGGCTCGCGCCGCATCACTCACGTCACCGAGGTGATGGGCATGGAAGGCGACACGATCATCACCCAGGATATCTTTCTCTACGACATGATCGGAGAGGATGCGAACGGCAAGATCATCGGCCGCCATCGCTCCACTGGAATCGGCCGGCCGCGCTTCTGGGAGCGGGCGCGCTATTACGGCGAAGAGAAGCGGCTTGCGGCTGCGCTCGACGCGGCCGAAGTCGCGGCCAAGGACTGAGGAGCAGACCCATGAAGCTTCAGGCTCTCGCCCTTGCCTTCCTCGCTGCGACCGCCATCGGCGGCATCGCATGGGTGTTCCTCTATCCCATGCTGTCGGGAGAGCGGAAGGCCGAGCAGCGGCGCAGCACCGTCGCCAAATCCGAGCCGGTGGTCCGCCAGGCGGAACGCAGTCAGCGCTCGCGCCGTGAGCAGGTCGAATCCTCGCTGAAGGATATCGAGGCCAAGGCGCAGAAGCAGAGCAAGGTGCCGCTCAATCTGCGGATCTCGCAGGCCGGGCTCGACTGGACCGTGCAGAAATTCTGGATCGTTTCTGGAGCTCTCGGCTTCGCCGCCTGCGCGGTCGCCTTCTTTGCCGGCGGCGGCCCCCTCGGTGCGCTCGGGCTCGGCTTCGCCGCAGGCTTCGGCCTGCCGCGTTGGGTTCTGAACTTTCTCAAGAAGCGGCGCGAGAAGAAATTCCTGGCGGCGCTGCCCGACGCGGTCGACGTGATCGTGCGCGGCATCAAGGCCGGCCTGCCGTTGTTCGAGTCGATCAAGGTGGTCGCGGCCGATTCATCCGAGCCGCTGCGCAGTGAATTCCTTGCGATCATCGAGACCCAGGCGATCGGCATGCCGCTCGGCGAGGCTTGCGCGCGACTGTATGAGCGGATGCCGCTGCCCGAGGCCAATTTCTTCGGCATCGTCATCGCGATCCAGCAGAAATCGGGCGGCAACCTGTCCGAGGCGCTCGGCAACCTCTCCAAGGTGCTGCGCGACCGCAAGAAGATGGCCGAGAAGATTCAGGCGATGTCGATGGAAGCCAAGGCCTCCGCAGGCATCATCGGATCGCTGCCTCCGATCGTGATGCTGCTGGTCTACCTGAGCACGCCCGAGTACATCTCGCTGCTCTGGACCCATCCGACCGGCCAGCTGATGCTGGTCGGCTGCGTGATCTGGATGTCGATGGGCATCATGGTCATGAAGAAGATGATCAACTTCGATTTCTGAGGCGGGACCATGCTCGACTTTCTGGTCACAAAGCTGCACGATCCGCATTTCATGACGATGGTGTTCGCCTCGATCGCGGCGACCGCCACCGTGTATACGCTGATCACGCCGCTGTTCGCAGGTGAGAACCTGAACAAGCGCATGAAGGCGGTCGCCAGCGAGCGCGAACGGATCAAGCAGCGTGAGCGCGAGCGGATGAACGCCAGCGAAAAGGTCTCGCTGCGGCAGACGCCGAAGCAGCTGGTCGCCAAGGTGGTGGATGATTTCAACCTCACCAAATGGCTCGCCCAGGAGGCCGCACGCAACAAGCTCATCATGGCCGGCTATCGCGGCCAGGCGCCGTACATCACGTTCCTATTCGCGCGCATGGTGACGCCACTGGTGCTGTTCGTCGGCTCGGTGCTCTACGTCTTCGTGATCGCCCATCTGCAAAAATCACTGCCGGTGAAGATCGGGATCTGCGTCGGCATGGCCTATCTCGGCCTGCAGGCGCCGATGCTGTTCCTCAGCAATGCGATCTCCAAGCGCCAGCTCTCGATCAAGCGCGCCTTCCCCGATGCGCTGGACCTCCTGCTGATCTGCATCGAGTCCGGCATGTCGATCGAAGCTGCGTTCCGCAGGGTGGCGGTCGAAATCACCAGCCAATCGATCGCGCTGTCCGAGGAGTTCACGCTGACCACGGCGGAACTGTCCTACCTGCAGGACCGCAAGGTCGCCTATGAGAACCTCGCCAAGCGGACCGGCCTCGAGGGCGTGAAGTCGGTCTGCCTCGCGCTCCAGCAATCGGAGCGATACGGCACCCCGCTCGGTCAATCGCTGCGCGTGATGGCCCAGGAAAATCGCGACATGCGCATGAACGAGGCCGAGAAGAAGGCCGCGGCGCTGCCGCCGAAGCTGACGGTGCCAATGATCCTGTTCTTCCTGCCGGTGCTGTTCGTGGTCATTCTGGGACCGACCGGGATCAAGGTCGCCGCCATGCAGTAGCCGCAGATCGCCGGCGAGAAATTTCGCTTGCGGTTGCTGCGCCATGCTGAATGCTGGGCGGAGCATGATCGAGGTCTCCGCCTGATGTCAGACGAAATTCGCCGCGCCGATGGCGCCCGCGTCCTCGCCGATCTGAATGCGCTCCGCGCCTTCGGCAGCTACAAGACCGGCGTCCACCGGCCGACCTTCTCCGACGCGCACCGTCAATCCCTGACGTGGCTCGCCGAGCGTCTGCCCGAGGCGCAGCTCACGCCTGATATCGACGGCATCGGCAATGTGCTGGGCACGAGCGCCAAGCCCGGTCCCAAGCTGCTGGCCGGATCGCATCTGGAGAGCCAGAATCATGCCGGTTGGCTCGACGGTCCGCTCGGCGTGGTCTACGCGCTGGAAGCGGCGCGCGTGCTCAATCCCGATGCATCGATCGATGGCGCCGTGGAAGTGGCCTCCTGGTGCGACGAGGAGGGCCATTTCGGCAGCTTCCTCGGCAGCCGCTCCTATGTCGGCGACGTCAGTGAGGCCGACATCGATGCTGCCCGCGACCGCAGCAGCCCGCGCACGATGCGCGAGGCGCTGGCCGAGACCGGTCTTGCCGGGCGGCCGCGGCTGCAGGCGGAGCGCCGCCGGCATATCGGCTATCTCGAAGCTCATATCGAGCAGGGCGACACGCTGGAGAAGGGCGAGCTCAAGATCGGCGTCGTCACCTCGATCGTCGGCATCTGGCAGTACCGCATCATTTTCACCGGCGAGCAGAACCACGCCGGCACGACGCGGATGGCGGCGCGCAGGGATGCCGGGCTCGCGCTGGCCAAGTTCTGCGTCGCGATCGATGCGCGCTTTCCGGCCGCCTGCGGTCCGCGCACGGTGTGGACCACGGGACGCATCACGCTCGATCCGGGGGCACCCAGCATCATCCCGGGGCAGGCCGAGATGCTGTTCCAGATTCGCGACGACAATCCCGCCGTGATCGATCGTCTCGAGCAGTTGCTGCGGAGCATGGCCGAGCAGACGTCTGCGGCCGGCCCATGCCAGATCATGGTCGAGCGCATCAGGACCGGCGCGCCCGCGATGATGGACGGCACGTTCCAGGATGCGATCGAGGCCGCGAGCCTCAGGCTCGCCGCGGGCAAGTCGCTGCGGATGCCGAGCGGCGCCGCCCACGACGCGCAGGTGCTGGCCACCATCATGCCGGCCGGCATGCTGTTCGTGCCGTCGATCGGCGGCATCAGCCATCACTGGACCGAGAACACCTCCGACGCCGACATCGTCACGGGTGCGGACGTGTTCGTCGACACATGCCGCCGTCTGCTGGAAGGCGCGACACGATAGCTCACGGTCGTCAGTCGGGCTGGTTGAGCGCAGCCATCGGTGTCGCGTTGCGCGTCTTGCCTTTGCCCTGGCTCTGGCCCTGGATCATCTGCTTCAGATACGCCACGTTGGCGGCGGCCTCGTCGGGCGGCAAATCGGCGCGCGCGATCTGCTCGGCCTCCGCAAAGCGGCCCTGCAGGCCGACGACGAGCGCAAGATTCTGGCGCACCCGCGCATCCGCGCGCTGCGAGGCGTGGGCTTGACGTAGCACCTCCTCCGCCTTCGGCAGCTCCTTGGAGAGCATGTAGGACAGGCCGAGATTAGACAGGATCGAAGGCTCGCCCGGCATGATCTTCAGCGCACTGTCGTAGTAGCGCCTCGCCTCGTCGTGACGGCCCATCTGGTCGAGCACGGTGCCCTGCACCGACAGCAGCTTCCAGTCGGGATTGTCGGGCGAGTGCGCGCGCGACAGCACGTCGAAGGCCAGCTTGAAATTGCCGTTGTCGGCGAGCGCCCGTCCATAGGCGGCCAGCACCGTCTTGTTGCCGGCATTGGCCAGCGTAGCCTGTTCGAGCACGGCGACCGCCTGCTCGCGCTGGCCGTTGTTGCGCAGCGCCTGGCCGTAGGCAACGGCGTTGGCTGCATCCTTCGGATTGGCACGGTAGCGCTCTCCATAGACCTCGGCCGCCCGCTGCGGCGTCGCCGGCGGCGGCTCGGCACGGC
>JBARNF010000421.1:0-4660 GCA_049802835.1 Bradyrhizobium sp. | reverse complement strand
GGCCGCCGCTCGACTGCTTGCCCTCGGTCAGCGCCTTGACCGGCTTGCCCTTGTAGAGGGCCGAACGATCGACCATCACCAGCTGGCGCTGGCCCGGCGTCGTGGGGTTGAATGTCTTCAATGCCATGGCAGCTCAGCCTTACAGTCCGGTGGTGACGTCGATCCGGTGGCCCTCTTCGAGGGTCACGATCGCCCGCTTACTGTCCGATTGCGAACCGAAATGGCCGCGAAACACCTTGGTCTTGCCCTTGCGGACGAGCGTATTGACGCTCTTGACCTTGACGTCGAACAGCTTCTCGATCGCCTCTTTGATCTGCGGCTTGGTCGCCTTGGCGGCCACCTTGAACAGAACCTTGTTGTGCTCCGACGCGAACGTCGCCTTCTCGGTCACCACCGGCGCGATGATGATGTCGTAGTGGCGCGGATCGATGGTCTTCATTTGAAGCGCGCCTCCAGCGCATCGATCGCCGCCTTGGTCAGCACCAGCTTCTGACGGCGCAGGATGTCGTAGACGTTGATGCCCTGGATCGGCAGCACGTCCATGTTCGGAATGTTGCGGGCCGCATTGGCGAAGCCGGTGTGCAGCTCAGCGCCGTCGATGATCAGCGCATTGGTCAGGCCGAGACCGGAGAAATGCCCGATCAGCGCCTTGGTCTTCGCGGCCTCGAGCGCGGCGTTCTCCAGCACGACGAGGTCGCCGTCCTTGGCCTTGGCGGACAGCGCATGCTTCAGCGCCATCGCCCGGACCTTCTTCGGCAGGTCGGTGGCGTGCGAGCGCACGACCGGACCGAAGGCACGACCACCGCCGCGGAACTGCGGCACGCGGGCCGAGCCGTGACGGGCGCCGCCGGTGCCCTTCTGCTTGTACATCTTCTTGCCGGTGCGCCAGATCTCGGCGCGGCCCTTGGCCTTGTGGGTGCCGGCCTGACGCTTGTTCAGCTGCCACTGGACGCAGCGCTGGATGATGTCGGCGCGCGGCTCCAGACCGAAGATGGCGTCGGACAGCTGGACCGAGCCGGCGTCCTTGCCCTCGAGAGTGGTGACTTTCAGTTCCATTTATGCGCCCTCCTGCACGGCCGGCGCTTCGGCAGCCTGCTCACCCGCGACCTTGAACTTGCCGGGCTTCGGCGCTTCCTTCGGCAGCGGCTTCTTCACGGCGTCGCGCACCGAGATCCAGCCACCCTTGGAGCCGGGCACTGCGCCTTCCACCAGGATCAGGCCGCGCTCGACGTCCGTCTGCACCACCCGCAGGTTCAGCGTGGTGATGCGATCGACGCCCATGTGACCGGGCATCTTCTTGTTCTTCCAGGTCTTGCCGGGGTCCTGACGACCACCGGTCGAACCGATCGAACGGTGCGAAACCGAGACACCGTGCGTGGCGCGCAGACCGCCGAAGTTCCAGCGCTTCATACCGCCGGCAAACCCCTTGCCGATCGAAGTGCCGGTGACATCGACGAACTGGCCGACGACGAAGTGGTCGGCCTGGATCTCGGCACCGACCGGAATCAGCGAATCTTCGCTGACGCGGAACTCGGCGACCTTGCGCTTGGGCTCGACCTTGGCGACGGCGAACTGGCCGCGCTCGGCCTTCGGCAGGTAGACCGTCTTGCGGCTGCCGGCGCCGAGCTGCAGCGCGACGTAGCCGTTCTTCTCGGTGGTGCGGTGGCCAACCACCTGGCAATTGCCGAGCTTCAGCACGGTCACAGGGATGTGTTCGCCGGCATCTGTGAAGACCCGCGTCATCCCGACCTTTTGTGCGATCACTCCGGAGCGCATCGGCGTGCTTCCTGTTCTTCTCTATGTCCGCGAAAGAGCGAACGTGAATCCAAAAACTTAGAGCTTGATCTCGACGTCGACGCCAGCGGCCAGGTCGAGCTTCATGAGAGCATCGACGGTCTGCGGGGTCGGGTCGACGATGTCGAGCAGGCGCTTGTGGGTGCGCATCTCGAACTGCTCGCGGCTCTTCTTGTCGACATGCGGCGAACGGTTCACGGTGAACTTCTCGATGCGGGTCGGCAGCGGAATGGGTCCGCGAACCTGCGCGCCAGTCCGTTTCGCCGTGTTGACGATCTCGCGCGTCGACGTATCGAGGATCCGATGGTCGAACGCCTTGAGACGGATGCGGATATTTTGGCCGTTCATTGCCGTATCTTTCTGTGAGTAGTGAGTGGCGAGTAGCGAACAGCGAATGGATATCTCCATTCGCCACTCGCCATTCCCTATTCGCTTTTGTTACTCGATGATCGAGGCGACGACGCCGGCGCCGACGGTGCGGCCGCCTTCACGGATGGCGAAGCGCAGCTTCTCTTCCATCGCGATCGGCACGATCAGATGCACTTCCATGGCGATGTTGTCGCCCGGCATCACCATCTCCGTGCCTTCCGGCAGGTGAACGACGCCGGTCACGTCGGTGGTGCGGAAGTAGAACTGCGGACGATAGTTGGTGAAGAACGGGGTGTGACGGCCGCCCTCTTCCTTGGTGAGGATGTAAGCCTCGGCCTTGAACTTGGTGTGCGGCTTGACCGAACCCGGCTTGCACAGCACCTGGCCGCGCTCGACGTCCTCGCGCTTGGTACCGCGGAGCAGCGCGCCGATGTTGTCGCCCGCCTGGCCCTGATCGAGCAGCTTGCGGAACATCTCGACGCCGGTGACGGTGGTCTTCTGGGTCGGGCGGATGCCGACGATCTCGATTTCGTCACCGACCCGCACGATGCCGCGCTCGACACGGCCGGTCACAACGGTGCCGCGACCCGAGATCGAGAACACGTCTTCAACCGGCATCAGGAAGGGCTGGTCGATCGGACGCTCCGGCTGCGGAATGTACTCGTCGACATTCTTCATCAGCTCGAGGATGGCGTCGTGGCCAAGCTTCTTGTCCGAATCTTCCAGGGCGGCCAGCGCCGAGCCCTTGATGATCGGGATCTTGTCGCCGGGGAATTCGTACTTCGACAGCAGCTCGCGGACCTCGAGCTCGACCAGCTCAAGCAGCTCCGGATCGTCGACCATGTCGCACTTGTTGAGGAACACGACCAGCGCCGGAACGCCGACCTGGCGGGCGAGCAGGATGTGCTCGCGGGTCTGCGGCATCGGGCCGTCAGCAGCCGACACGACCAGGATCGCGCCGTCCATCTGCGCAGCGCCGGTGATCATGTTCTTCACGTAGTCGGCGTGGCCGGGGCAGTCGACGTGGGCGTAGTGGCGGTTCTTGGTCTCGTACTCGACGTGGGCGGTCGAGATGGTGATGCCGCGGGCCTTCTCTTCCGGCGCCTTGTCGATCTGGTCGTAGGCAGTGAACGTCGCACCGCCCGTTTCGGCCAGGATCTTGGTGATTGCAGCGGTCAGCGAGGTCTTGCCGTGGTCGACGTGACCGATGGTGCCGATGTTGCAGTGGGGCTTGTTACGTTCAAACTTTGCTTTGGCCATTTGACTCTCCGTTCAGTCGCTAAGCTGGGCTCACGACAATCAGGCAAACTTCTTCTGGACTTCTGCCGACACGTTGGCCGGCGCTTCCGCATAGTGGTCGAACTGCATCGTGAAGGTTGCGCGGCCCTGGCTCATCGAACGCAGGTTATTCACGTAACCGAACATGTTCATGAGCGGCACCATCGCGTTGATGACGTTGGCATTGCCGCGCATGTCCTGGCCCTGGATCTGGCCACGACGCGAGTTCAGGTCGCCGATGACCGAACCGGTGTAGTCCTCCGGGGTCACCACCTCGACCTTCATGATCGGCTCGAGCAGAACCGACTTGCCCTTCTGCAGCGCCTCGCGGAAGGCCGCGCGGGAGGCGATTTCGAAGGCCAGCGCCGACGAGTCGACGTCGTGATACTTGCCGTCGACCAGCGCGACCTTGACGTCGACCACCGGGAAGCCCGCAACCACGCCCGCGCCGAGCACGCTCTCGATGCCCTTTTCGACGCCGGGGATGTATTCCTTCGGAACCGCACCACCGACGATCTTGGATTCGAACACGTAGCCGCCGCCCGGCTCGTTCGGCTCGACGATGATCGACACTTCAGCGAACTGACCCGTACCGCCCGTCTGCTTCTTGTGGGTGTACTTGACCTCGGCCTTCTTGGTGATGCGCTCACGGAACGCCACCTGCGGCGCACCGATGTTGGCATCGACCTTGTAGGTCCGCCGGAGGATGTCGACCTTGATGTCGAGATGGAGCTCGCCCATGCCCTTCAGGATGGTCTGGCCGGACTCCTGGTCGGTCGAGACCCGGAACGACGGATCTTCCGCGGCGAGCTTCGCCAGCGCAACACCCAGTTTCTCCTGGTCGGCCTTCGACTTCGGCTCGATCGCGATCTCGATGACCGGCTCGGGGAATTCCATCTTTTCCAGGATCACCTGGTGGGACGGATCGCACAGCGTGTCACCGGTGCGGGCTTCCTTGAGGCCTGCGAGGGCGACGATGTCGCCGGCATAAGCCTCCTTGATGTCCTCGCGGTTGTTCGCATGCATCAGGAGCATACGACCGATACGCTCCTTCTTCTCGCGGGTCGAGTTCACGACACCGGTGCCCGAGCTCAGGATGCCCGAATAGATGCGGCAGAAGGTGATGGTGCCGACGAACGGGTCGTCCATGATCTTGAACGCGAGCAGAGCCAGCGGCTCCTTGTCGTCCGCCTTGCGCACGACCTCGTTGCCGTCATCA
>JBARNF010000420.1:0-5398 GCA_049802835.1 Bradyrhizobium sp. | reverse complement strand
CCTTTGCGGGAGCGGCCTTCTCGAAAACCAGGAGCTGATGAGTTAGCTGATCAGCAACGTCTTCGGACATGGCGCGCCCCGGCATCGTCACGGCGGTGACGACGGCAAACGGCGGCGCGGCGGGTGGTCCGGTTGAAGATCATGGGCGGCCCCATACAGGTAAAGCGCGACCGGTGTCAAGACGGCCGTCGGTCAGCCGTTGCGGGACTTTGTTGGGTACGGCGGCCACGGAAGCGGAGCAGCGGGCGATGACCGCACCGGCTCAACTCGGCTGGGAGGCCATTTAGTTATAACTTTACCAAACATTTAGCGGCAGCGTTTACCTTGGCTCCCAACCTGAAATGCAAGCGCTCAGGACGAGCGATGTCGAACGCCCATCTCACGATCGCCGACGAAGTGCAGGCGGCGATTGCCACCGGCTCGGCCGAACGCTGCTCCGGCGTGGCCGAGCGGGTCGCATCCCTGTTCATCGCATCGGTGGGCAGCCTGGATGTCGAGCAGCATGCCCTGTTCACCGACGTCTTCGAGCGCCTCGTCAACACGATCGAGTTGCGCGCGCTGGCCGATGTCGGCGCGCGGATTGCGCTCGCCGAACTCAGCGCCCAGCTCGCGCCGGTGCCACAAACGCCTGTCGGGGTGATCCGGCGGCTGGCCCATCACGACGACATCACCGTGGCCGGGCCCGTGCTGTCGGAGTCGCCGCGGCTCAGCGCCGAGGATCTGGTCGAGATCGCGCAGACCCGCGGTGAGAAGCATCTGATCGCGATCGCCGGCCGCTGGTGGCTGCAGGAGATCGTCACCGATGCGCTGCTGGCGCGACGCTATCCGAGCGTGAGCCGCAAGCTGATGAAGAACCCAGGGGCGCGGGTATCGCCCGCCGGATTTGCCGTCATCGTCGCCCAAGCGGCCGGAGACGCGGAACTGACGATCGCGGCCGGTATCCGCGCCGATCTGCCGGCCGCGCTGCGCAGGACGCTGCTGCAGGACGCGACCGAGGCGGTCAAGGCGAGGCTGCTCGCGTCCGCGCCGCCGCACCTCTACGAGGAAATCCGCAGTGCGATCGCAGCTGCAGCGGCGGGCGCGGAGCGGGACATGTCGCGTTGCCGCGACTTCGGCGGCGCCAAGCTGACGGTCGGACAGTTGAAGCAGACCGGCAGGCTGAACGAAGCGATGCTGCTCGGTTTTGCCCGCGAGCGGCGCTACACGGAGACGATCGCGGCGCTGGCGGAACTGGCAAAATGCAGCGTGGAACTGGTCCGCCCGCTGATGCAGAGCCTGCGCAGCGACGGCATTCTGGTGCCTTGCAAGGCCGCGAACCTGGAATGGACCACGGTCGCGGCCGTGCTCGACAGCCGCTTCATATCGGGCGCGACCAACTCGGATGAGATGATCAAGCTGCGGCACAAATACGACTCTCTGAAAGCCGACGAGGCGCGACGTCTGCTGAAGCTCTGGTCGGTGCGCGCAGCCGGCTCGCCAGGCTGACGGCGCCCGCGTCAAAGCCAGCGCTTCACGAGCCAGCTAGAAGCCCGCCACCGTGCCGTGCAGATCGTATTCGTCGGCGCGCTCGATCTTGGCCGTGACGATCTCGCCGGCACGCAAGGGACGCCGGCTCGACAGGTAGACCGCGCCGTCGATGTCAGGCGCATCCGCCTTGGAGCGGCCCTTGACGACGGTTGGACCGACCTCGTCGATGATGATCTGCTGGCGTGTTCCGACCTTGCGCTTCAGCTTCCGGGCCGAGATCTTCTGCTGGCGGGCCATCAGCGCGTTCCAGCGCTCCTGCTTGACCTCGGCTGGGACCTGGTCGGGCAGGGCATTGGACGTCGCGCCAGCCACCGGCTCATATTTGAAGCAGCCGAGCCGATCGATCTCGGCCTCGTCCAGCCACTCCAGCAGATAGTCGAAATCCGCATCGGTCTCGCCGGGAAAGCCGACGATGAAGGTCGAACGAAGGGCCAGGTCCGGACATTGCGCGCGCCAAGCCTTGATTCGGTCCAACGTCGTGTCCTGTGCGGCCGGCCGCCGCATCGCCTTGAGGACGTTCGGGCTGGCATGCTGGAACGGGATGTCGAGATAGGGCAGCACTTTGCCCTCGGCCATGAGGCCAATGACCTCGTCGACATGGGGGTAGGGATAGACGTAATGCAGCCGGACCCAGGCGCCGAGTTCGCCGAGTTCGCGGGCGAGATCGAGGAAGCGCGCCCTGACGCTGCGGTCCTTCCAGGAGCTTTCGGCATATTTCAGGTCGAGCCCGTAGGCGGAGGTATCCTGCGAAATGACCAGGAGTTCCTTGACGCCGGCTTCGACCAGGCGCTCGGCCTCCCGCAGCACGTCCGCGGCGGGCCGCGACACCAGGTCGCCGCGCAGCTTCGGGATGATGCAGAAGGTGCAGCGGTTGTTGCAGCCTTCCGAGATCTTCAGATAGGCATAGTGGCGGGGCGTCAGCTTGACACCCTGCGGTGGAACCAGGTCGAGATGCGGGTTGTGCACCGGGGGAAGGGCCCGATGGACGGCGTCCAGCACGCTTTCATACTGCTGTGGCCCGGTGATCGAGAGCACGCCGGGATAGGCCTGCTCGATCGGCTCCGGCTCGGCGCCCATGCAGCCGGTGACGATGACCTTGCCGTTTTCGGCCATTGCCGAGCCGATCGCCGACAGCGATTCCTGCTTGGCACTGTCAAGGAAGCCGCAGGTGTTGACGATCACGACGTCAGCACCGTCATGCTTGCGGGCGAGCTCGTAGCCCTCCGCACGCAGCCGCGTGATGATGCGCTCGGAATCAACCAGCGCCTTGGGACATCCGAGCGAGACAAAGCTTATCTTGGGTGCCGAACCCTGCTGCATCCTGGAACTGCCTGATGAGGTTAGGGGTCAGCTAGTCCGAATTACTCAGAAAGACAAGGCTTTAAGCCGGTCGTCTCCGTGCTATGGATGAGGGCCCGGACACCCTGGTGATCGATGAGCGCCGAGCAATCGCCTAAAATCGTGATCGTCGACGAAAGCCCGATCCGCGCCGCCATCCTGGAGGAGGGGCTGCGCGAGGCGGGTTTTACCGGCGTGGTGCACGTCAGTGAGATGCAGGGCCTCCTGACGCGGATCTATGCGCTGGACCCGGACGTGATCGTGATCGATCTCGAGAATCCCAGCCGCGACGTGCTCGAGCAGATGTTCCAGGTCAGCCGCGCGGTCCGCCGGCCGATCGCGATGTTCGTGGACCAGAGCGATGCAGCCTCGATCCAGGCCTCGGTGGAGGCCGGCGTGTCGGCCTACATCGTCGACGGCCTGAAGAAGGAGCGGATCAAGCCGATCCTCGATCTCTGCATCTCCCGCTTCAATGCCTTCTCGAAGCTGCAGGATGAGCTCGAGCGGACCAAGTCGGCGCTCGAGGACCGCAAGGTGATCGACCGGGCCAAGGGCATCCTGATGAAGATGAAGGGCTTCACCGAAGAGGAAGCCTACGTTCTGTTGCGCTCCACCGCGATGCGCGAGAAGAAGAAGATCGGCGAGATCGCGCAATCGATCCTGACCGCCTCGGAGATGCTGAAATGACCGGCCCGCTTCGCATTGGCTTCATTCCGCTGGTCGATGCCGCCGCGCTGATCGTCGCGGTCGACAAGGGCTTCACGGCAGCAGAAGGGCTCGACGTCACGCTGGTCCGCGAGGTCTCGTGGTCGAACGTCCGCGACAAGCTCAACATCGGGCTGTTCGACGCCGCGCATCTGCTCGCCCCGGTCGCCATTGCCTCCAGCCTGGGCATCGGCCACGTCAAGGTCCCGATTGCAGCTCCCTTCAATCTCGGGGTGAACGGCAACGCCATCACCATAACGCCGGCGCTGCATGCGGCCATCATGGCCCACCTCGAGGGCGATCGGTTCGACCCGATGGCTACCGCGCTCGCGCTGGCGCGTGTCGTGGCTGCGCGCCGCAAGGCCGGCGCCGAACCGCTGACTTTCGGCATGACCTTTCCGTTCTCCACGCACAACTACCAGCTCCGGTTCTGGATGGCCGCGGGTGGGGTCGACCCGGATGAGGATGTCCGGCTGGTGGTGTTGCCGCCACCGTACATGGTCGACAGTATTGCCAATGGTCATGTCGATGCGTTCTGCGTCGGTGCCCCCTGGAACTCGATCGCCGTCGATCTCGGCATCGGCCATATCCTGCACTTCGTGTCGGATGTGCTGGTGCGAGCTGCCGAAAAGGTGCTGGCGGTCAGGCAGAGCTGGGCCGATAAGAACCCCGACGCGTTGGCCGCGCTGATCCGGGCCTGCGGTCGCGCGGCGGATTTCATCGAACAGAACCATGCCGAGGCGGCGCAGATCCTGGCCAAGCCCGAGCGGATCGGCGTGGATGCGGAGGTTGTCCAGCGTACGCTCGACGGCCGGCTGAAGATTTCGCCGGACGGCACCTTCCGCGATAGCCCGCGCTATTTGCTGGTCGGGCGTGAAGAAGCGGCACGTCCGGAACCGATCCAGGCGGCCTGGCTGTACGCGCAGATGGTGCGTTGGGGCCAGATACCCTTGAGCGAGGAGGCCTTGAGCACGGCCATGGGCGTGTTCAGGCCGGATATCTATGATGCGGCGACGGGAACGGCCGCGCCTGCCGGTGGGGCCGAGATCGGGGCGTTCGCGGGCCCGGCGTTTTCGGCCGACGACGTGATCGGACATCTCCGGGCGTTCAAGATCGGCCGCTGGCGCGTGTGACCGGCCGCTGAGCGGATTGCAGGCATCGCTGTGCCTGGATCATTTTTTAGGCGGGTTGCCTGCTTTTCGAGGCTTCGTGCTCGGATCGAACCTGAAGTGATTCGGTCATAGATTTGATTTTCCTGACAATTTCAGATCGCGCCGGCTGGCACGCAACTTGAATGTTGCAGTGCAGTCAGCCGCCGCAGATGCCGCTGACTGCAATCCGTGTCGGATTTCCGCAGCAACGAAGCTGGTCGGGCCGCTCATCTGAATTCCGTCGATTTGGCGGTTCGGACGAATTGGTCCTCATCCCCATCCGCAAACGTCCATCCCCCGTGGCCGCTGGAGCTTCGTCCGCCATCATGAAAATGGATTCCTTGCCAGTCGACTTCAACGAGGAGCAGAAGCGCTACCTCGAAGGGCTCGCCGCCGGCCTCAAGGTCACTCTCACGGGACGCGGTCAGGTTGGCGGGGCGACAGCGGCCGAGCCGACCGGACCCGACGCCATTCACCTGAAGGCACAGGACCAGGTCATCGCGTCCGGCCGCAAGCTCGCCGACCAGGAGAAGGTCAAACGTGAGTTGCATCCGTTCGATGCGTATGAGCGGCTGAAGCAGCAGGCCCGCAGCAACGCTGCGCCGTCAACGGCCGACAATTTCCGCTGGCGCTACTACGGCCTGTTCCATGTCGCGCCGGCGCAGGACTCCTACATG